>NZ_JALCZC010000086.1:8594-18079 GCF_022690805.1 Anaeromyxobacter sp. SG66 | reverse complement strand
TCCGGCCGCCGGCGGCGGCGGGAGCGGCGCGGGGCCGGCGCGCGGTGGCGGCGGCGCGCCGCGGGCGAGGGCCTCGAGCCGCGCCACGAGCTCCGACACCTGCGCGCCCGGGGCGAGGAACACGCCCGCGAGGAGGGCCACCTCGAGCGCGTAGCGCGGCTGCTCGGCGAGCTTCACGTCCACGACGGCGCGCTGGGCGAGATCGAACAGCCGCGTGAGCTGCGCCGCGTCCACGGCCGCGCCCTGGGCGCGGATCTCCGCGAGCTCGCCGTCCGGGAGGTCCATCGGCGCCGACGGGACGAGCTTCGCGACCACCACGTTCCGCAGGTGCCGCACGATCTCCTCGGCGACGCGCTTCATCTCGAGGCCGCGCGCGTGGAGCGCCTCGAGCTCGACGAGCATCGCGCCGCCGTCGCGCCGGACGAGCGCGCCGCAGATCCGAGAGACGGCCGCCGCGTCGACGGCGCCGAGCGCCTCGGCGACGGCTGCCTCGTCCGGCGTGTCGCCCGCCGCGGCGCGGACCTGGTCGAGCAGCGAGAGCGCGTCGCGCATCCCGCCCTCGGCCTGCCGCGCAACGAGCGCGAGCGCCGCGGGCGAGAGGCGCATCCCCTCCGCCTCGGCGACCTTCGCGAGCTGGTCGGCGATCTGCTGGAGCGTGAGCCGGCGGAAGTCGAACCGCTGGCAGCGGGAGAGGATCGTCTCCGGGACCTTGTGGACGTCGGTCGTGGCGAGCACGAACTTCACGTGCTCCGGCGGCTCCTCGAGCGTCTTCAGGAGCGCGTTGAACGCGCCCGTGGAGAGCATGTGGACCTCGTCCACCACGAAGACCTTGTAGCGGTCGCGCGCGGGCCGGTACTTCACCGCCTCGACGATGTCGCGGACGTTGTCGACGCCGTTGTTCGAGGCGGCGTCGATCTCCACCACGTCGACGGCGCGCCCCTCGGCGATCTCGACGCACGGCGTGCAGACGCCGCACGGATCGGCGGTCGGGCCCTTCTCGCAGTTGAGCGCCTTCGCGACCAGGCGGGCGGTCGTCGTCTTGCCCACGCCGCGCGGACCGGTGAACAGGAAGGCGTGCGCGAGCTGGCCGGTCTTGAGCGCGTTGGAGAGCGTCCGGACCACGTGCTGCTGGCCGGACATCTCCCCGAACTGCTGCGGGCGGTACTTGCGGGCGAGGACGAGGTAGTTCATTCGACCGCCGATCGAAACAAACGAGCCGGCCCACAATCCCCGGGCGCACGGAGGACCACCTACCGTTGCTCCCTTCCGGGCCTGGCGGGGTTTGGCAACCCCCACGTCGCCCGAGGATTCTGGGCCGGCTCAGCCGGCCTTGCCGCCGGTGCGGCCCCTTCATCTAACGAGAAGGGAGCTGCAGCGCTGGCGGAGAGGGTGGGATTTGAACCCACGGTACCGTTCCCGGTACACACGATTTCCAGTCGTGCACCTTCAGCCGCTCGGTCACCTCTCCGGATCTACTGGGGGATACTCGGTTCCCCCTTTGGCTTCGCCAGGGGGAACCTGCGCTCCCCCAGACCCCCTGCTCGCTCCGGTGCAGCCTCAGCCGGCTGCACCTGCGCTCGCTCAGGGGCTTCAATCTTCGCGTTACTCCGCGAGGAGGGAACCTGGAGTCCGTTCCTCGCTTGAACGACTCGCCTGCCGACGTCCGCCGTTCCCGGTGCGTGCTTCGACCGGTAACTGCATAGCCTGCGGGCAAAAGTGCGGAGAGCGAGGGATTCGAACCCCCGGTACCGTTGCCGGTACACCTGATTTCGAGTCAGGCGCCTTCGACCAGCTCGGCCAGCTCTCCGCCGGCGGATGTAACCGATCTCCGGCCGCGTGCCAAGCGGCAACCTACGTGGTCTGCCCGTTTCCGTTCGAGCGCCTGGCGCGGAAGAAGGTACGCAGGAGTTCGCCGGCCTCCTCGGCCATGAGGCCACGCTCCACCGGGAAGCGGTGGTTCAGGCGCGGATCGGCCGAGAGGTCCATCAAGGACCCGACGGCGCCGGCCTTGGGATCGCTCGCCCCGTAGACGAGCCGCTCGATGCGGCCGAGGACCATGGCACCCGCGCACATCGCGCAGGGCTCGAGGGTCACGTAGAGCGTGACGCCGGTCAGGCGCCAGCGCCCGAGGGTGCGGGCCGCCTCCTGGATGGCGAGGAGCTCCGCGTGCGCGGTCGGGTCGTGGGCCGCCTCGCGCGCGTTCGCGCCCCGGCCGACGATCCGCCCGTCGAGCACCGCGACCGCGCCGACCGGCACCTCGCCGCGCTCCGCCGCAGCGCGGGCGAGCGCGAGCGCCTCCTGCATGGCTTCCTCGGGCGTCACCCGCGGGAGGGTAACCCGGAGCGGCCGCGGGCGCGCGAACTACGGCGTGACCGGCGCGGCGCAGACGTGTCCGGCGCCGCAGAGCGCAGGCGCGGTGCAGTCGGCGTCCACCGCGCAGTGGCCCGCCGCGGTCGCGCACGTGTTCGTCGCCAGGTCGCAGCGCTGCCAGGTGATGTCGCAGTCCGCGTCGGCCCCGCACATGCCGGCGTCCGGCACGCACGCGTTCAGCGTCGGCGAGCCCGACGCCAGATCGCAGTGCTGCCACGTCGCGCAGTCCGCGTCGCCCCCGCACATGCCGGCGTCCGGCAGGCACAGGTTCAGCGTCGCCGACCCCGAGGCGAGGTCGCAGTGCTGCCACGTCGGGCAGTCCAGGTCGGAGCCGCAGGCGCCGAACCGGATCCCGCAGGTGTTCGTCGCGAGGTCGCAGGCCTGCCACAGCTTGCAGTCGAGGTCCTGCCCGCAGCGCCCCGGATCCGGGATGCACCGGTTCACGCCCGCGGGGCACCGCTGCCACGACGCGCAGTCCCCCTCGCCGCTGCAGCGCCCGGGGAGCGGCACGCACGCGTGCTCGGTGCAGCTGTTCCAGGAGCCACAGTCGGCGTTGCCCAGGCAGGCGCCGGCCGCGAGGGCGCACCGGCCGCTCGAGCAGGAGGCCCACGCCGCGCAGTCGCGCTCCACCCTGCAGAGGGCCCCCACGTCGCCGGCGTTCAGGTCCGCGACGCAGAGGTCGCCGGAGCAGTGCTGGCCGGCGAGGCAGTCGGGGTCGCGGCTGCAGCGGCCTCCCGGCTCGAGCTGGCAGGCGGCGAGGAGCAGGAGGGGGACGAGCGCGAGGAGTCGGCGGTTCATAGGGGCGATCTTCCTCGCTAGAACCGGCCCGACACGCCGACGCTGGCGCCGCCGTGCTCGGGGGAGAGCGTGGGCGCGAAGGTCCACATCGCGGTGCCGGTCGCCGCCGCGACGCCCCCCGCGACGAGCAGCACCTTCGTGGCGGCTCCGAGCCGATCGACGCGGTCGTATGCCGCCTGGTCGGACCAGCCGAGGGCCGCGCTGCGGTACTTCTCGTCGAGCACGTCCGCCTCTCGCTTGCCGAAGTAGGCGGTCACGGCGCTGGCCGCGACGAGCACCGCGGCAGTGCCGACGAGGCCCTTGCCCGCGGGCCGCATCCACGCGCCCGGCGGCGGGCCGGCCTCGGGCTTGAGCGCGAGCTGCGCGGTGGCCGCCGCCGAGGCCTTCATGGGCTTGGCGCGCGCCGGGGTCGGGCCGGCGGCGATGGCAGGCGCGCCGGAGAGGACGAGCGCCTCGAGGTCCAGGAGCGCCTTGGCGACCGGCTCGGCGTTGGAGACGAACGCGTCCACGCCGACACGGACCGGGCCGAAGGCCCTCCCCGTCCCGTCCACCGCCTGGAGCGAGAAGACGAGCACGCCGCCGGACTCGCGCGCGCTGCCGGTCACCACGACGCCCTCGCCCGCGAGACGGCCGAGACACTCGGGCGCGGGGCGGAGGCCGCAGATGCGGCCGACCGTGAGCTTCTTGGCCGCGACGAACGCGCGGGTCCGCCCGGGGAGGCGCAGGAAGGCGGACTCGACGAGCGCGCGCGCGTCGGCGGAGCCGTCGACGGGGTAAAGCTGCACGGGGACGCTCTGCGCCGCCGCGGGGACGCCGCAGACGAGCGCCAGCGCCGCCACGGCGGCGCGCACGCGCACCCGGTCTCGCTCCCGCATCGTGACCCCTCCCGTCCGCGAGCCGCACGGACGCGGGGACTGTACCAAACGGGCAGGCGGGCGAGCGACTTGCCGGCCGCTGGGACGGCGCGCCGCACCGCCCTTCTCCGCCGATGTGCGCGGGAGTGGTCCCCGGCGCCGGGCCGGCGTCAGCCGACGACCGGCAGCGCCCCCGGCTTCAGCTCGGGGTGGTCCGCGCAGGCGAGGCCGCAGGCGCGGCAGGTCTCCACCGCGCACTTGGGCGTGAGCCTCGAGCCCACGCCGCGGCGGAGCTCGCGGGCGAGGAAGGTCTTCGTGAGCCCCTGGTCGAGGAAGTCCCACGGCAGCCGCTCGTCCACGCCCGCCTCGCGGAGCACGAAGAAGTCGGGATCGTGCGGCCAGCGGCGGAGGGCCTTGCGCAGGTCGCCGCCCTCCTCGCGGTGGGCGAGCTCGAGGAGGTCCGCGCAGCGCCGGTCGCCGCGCGACATGAGCGTCTGGACGTAGGCCTCGCGCGGGCTGAAGAACTCGACGTCGATCCCCTTCGGCCGGAGCGTCTTCTCGAGCAGGCGCCGCTTCTCCTCCAGGCAGCCGCGCTCGTGCATGGGGAGCCACTGGAACGGCGTCCACGGCTTCGGCACGAACGGGTTCACCGAGAGCGAGATGCGCCCCATGCGCCCGCGCTTGCGGGCCCAGGGGAGCATCACCTCCTCGCGGATCCGGACCGCGATGCGCGCCATGCCGAGGACGTCGTCGTCCGTCTCGGTCGGCAGGCCGCACATGAAGTACATCTTCACGTGCTGCATGCCCTGCCCGAGGGCGTGCTCGGCGGCCTGCACGATCTGGTCGTCGGTGAAGTCCTTGTTGATGACGCGCCGCATCCGCTCGGTGCCCGCCTCGGGCGCGATCGTGATCGACCGCTCGCCGCCCGCCGCCATCCGCCCGGACAGCTCCGGCGTGATCGCGTCCACGCGGAGGGACGAGGGGCTGAAGGTCCCGCCGAGCTCGCCGATGTAGCAGGTGAGCGGGTCGAGCCCGGTGTAGTCGGACGTGTCGGGGCCGACGAGGCCGAGCCGGAGCCCGCGCTCGACGCCCTTGCGCGCCTCGGCGCGCAAGGTCTCGAAGTCCACCTCGCGGTAGGGGCGCTGGACGAACCCCGCCGCGCAGAAGCGGCAGCCCCACAGGCAGCCGCGCGCGACCTCGGTGAGGAACAGGTCGCCGAACTGCGCGTCGGGCGAGTCCACGACGCGCGAGGTGGGCTTGCCGCGCAGGTCCGGGACGTAGGCGCGCAGGACGCGCTCGGGGGCGCCGCCGCTCGGGGCGAAGCGCGTCACCCACGCACCCTGCGGAGCGCGGGTGTCGGAGTACGCCACGTCGTAGAGCGCCGGGACGTACGACCCGGCGAGCGCGGCGAGGCGCCGGAGCAGCGCGTCGCGCGGCAGACCGGCGGCGACCGCCTCGCGGGCGAGCGCGAGGAACGGCGGGACGAGCTCCTCGCCCTCACCGACGAGGAAGGCGTCGAAGAACGGCGCGACCGGCTCGGGGTTGATCTGGACGGCGATGCCCCCCGCGACCACCAGCGGGAACCCCTCCCCGCGGTCCTCGCTCCGCAGCGGCAGGCCGGATCGGTCGAGGATCTCGAGGACGTGGCCGTAGTCCTCCTCGAACGAGAGCGAGAAGGCCACGACGTCGAAGTCGCGGAGCGGCCGCCCGGACTCGACCGTGCGCGGCTCCTCCCCCGCCGCGTCCGGCAGGAACGCGCGCTCGCAGAGGGTCCGCGGATCGTCGTTCAGGAGGCGGTAGACGGCGTGGAGCCCGAGGTTCGCCATCCCGAGCCGGTAGGCGTTCGGGTAGACGAGGGCCACGCCGAGCTTCCCGCCCGGCTCCTTGCGGATCGCTCCCCGCTCCATCGGCGCGTGCACGTGTTCCAAGGCCGTCCTCTGTAAGGAGAGCACGGACGGGCCGCACCCTCAAACGGCCCAGGATCCCCCGCGAGCGGGCGAGCGCCGCCCCGGCGTGGGTCCGCGGCGCGGGCGCGAGGCGGGCGCCTTCGCGCGAGCTCGGCGGCTCTAGGGCACGGTCTTTCACGCTGCGTCATGGCGCGCAGGTGCCCCGGCGCCCGCTTGCCGGGCCGGGCGGCGCGGGGTACAGAGATCCGGTCCTCACCTCCCGCGGGAGCTCCGATGCGCGCTCGACCGATCCCCCTCCTCGCCGCGCTCGCGGCCGCCGCCGCGATCTCCGCCTGCGCCGCCCGCTCCCAGAGCCGCCCCGGCGCGGCCGCAGCCGGGGCGCCCGCCACGTCCACGGCGCCCGCCAACGCCGACGATCCGAAGGCCGTCCTGCCCGGCGTCGATCTGGAGGGGCTCTCGCCCGAGCAGCAGCGGGCGGTGGCCGAGTTCGCGCTCGACGAGTTCTGCTACTGCGGCTGCCCGCACACCGTGTCGAGCTGCCTCCACGAGCACGAGAGCTGCGCCCACGCGCCGCGGATGGCGAGCCAGGCCGTCCGGCTCGCGCGCGGCGGCGCCACCAAGGCGGACATCCTCCGCCAGGTGACCGCCTACTACGCGGCGTTCGACCGGCGCGCGAAGCTCACCGTCGCGGACTTCGGCCCGGCGCTCGGGGAGTCCGCCGCGCCCATCGCCCTGGTCGAGTTCTCCGACTTCACCTGCCCCTACTGCCGCGCGGTCCGCCCGCAGCTCGAGGCGTTCGTCGAGCGGCACGCCGGCCGCGTGAAGCTCTTCTACAAGCCGTACCCCATCGAGAGCCACCCCTACGCCGCCGAGGCGGCGCAGGCGGGCGAGTGGGCCCGCGAGAAGGGCCTGTTCTGGCCGATGCACGACCGGATCTTCGGGGCGGAGCACGCCCTCGACGTCGACGGCCTCGCCGATCAGGCCAGCGCGCTCGGCGGCGACGCGGAAGACCTGCGCGCGGCCATCGCCGACGGCCGCTACCGCGCGCGGATCGAGGCGTCGCAGGCGGAGGCGCGCGACGCCGGCCTGAGGGGCACGCCCACGGTCTTCATGAACGGCCGCCTCCTCACGGATCTGTCCGAGGAAGGGCTCGAGCAGTCCCTCCGCGACGAGGAGGAGTGGTTGCAGCACCGCGGCTGGGCGCACGACTAGCGGACCCGCTCATGCCCCTCGTCTTCGACCTCGACGCGCACGGCCGGCTCGTCGCGCACTCCGACGACACCCGCCGCGCCCTCGCCGACCGCGCCGGCCGGTTCCTGCTCCTGCCCGCGGCGCCGGATCTCCTGGTCGCGCGCCGCACGCCCGCCGCGGGCGGCCCCGCCGCGCAGCCGCGCTGCATCCTCGCGGGCGACCTCTCCGGCTTCCCAATCGGCGACTTCGTCGCCTTCATCCACCAGTCGCGCCTCTCGGGCGTCCTCACCGTCGCCTCGAGCGGCGCGGAGCGCTCGGTCGCGTTCAAGGACGGGGAGGTGCGCGGGGCGCAGTCGACCGCGCCGGGCGAGCGGATCGGCGAGGTCGCGGTGCGGCTCGGCTACGCCACCGAGGCCCAGATCGCGAAGGCGGCCGCGGGCGGCCGTCCGCTCGGGAAGGCGCTCGTCGAGTTCGGGTTCGTGTCCGCGAGCGATCTGTGGAAGTGCTTCCACGAGCAGGTGACCGAGGTCTTCCACGCGATCCTGCTCACGCCGTCCGGCACCTTCTTCCTCGTCGACGAGGACGACCCGGAGCGTCCGGGCGCCGCGCTGTCCGTGAACACGCAGTCGCTCCTCATGGACGGCATCCGGCGCATCGACGAGCTGAGCCTCTTCCGCGCGCGCATCCCGGGGCCCCACGCGTTCCTCCGGCGCCGCGAGCCGCGCCGGCCCATCACGCTGAAGCCGCTCGAGCAGACGCTCCTCGGGCTCGTGGACGGGCGGCGCACGGTCGGGGAGATCGCGACCGCCGCGCACGCGAGCGAGTTCGACGCGACGAAGATCCTCTACCACCTCGCCGAGGCCGGCTACGTGGAGACGGTCGCCGAGCCCGCGGCGAACGTCGACCCCGCGGCGCGCTTGGAGGCGCTCGCGGAGGGGATGAACGACCTCCTCCGCGCGACGGTGGCGGCGGTGCCCGCCTCGGGCCGCGCCGCGCTGCTCGAGTCGGTGCGGGGCTACCTCACCGACACCGCCGGCCCGTTCGCGCCGCTCTGGGCTCGCCTCGGGCCCGCCGCCGACGGCGCGCTCGAGGGCGAGGCCCTGCTCGGCAACCTGGGCGCGCTCCCCGCCGGCGTCGTCGCCGGGCTCGCGCCGGGCGGCGAGCGGACCACCCTCCTCCTCCACGCCCTCCGCGAGCTGCTCTTCTTCTACCTGTACCTCGCGGGCGAGCGGATCGACCGGGCCACCGACGACGCGCTCGGCGAGACCGTGAAGCGCAAGCTCTGGCAGCTCGAGGAGCTCGCGTGACCGAGACGCCGCTCGTCACCGCGGAGCTGCCCGGCTCGGGCGGCGCGCTCCGCCGGGCGCCCGAGGACTTCCGCGTCGACGAGGTCCCCGCCTACCTCCCGTCCGGCGCCGGCCCGCACCTCTACGTGCGCGTCGAGAAGCGCGGCCGCACCACCCGCGACGCACTCCGCGCGCTCGCGCGCGCGCTCGGCGTGCCGGAGCGGGACGCCGGCTACGCGGGGCTCAAGGACAAGGACGCGGTCACGACGCAGTGGCTGTCGTTCCCGGTGGCGCGCGACCCCGACCCGCGCGCGCTCGAGTCGGACGGGCTCCGCGTGCTCGAGGTGTCCCGCCACGCGAACAAGCTCCGGGCCGGGCACGTCCGCGCGAACCGCTTCCAGCTCGCGGTCCGCGGCGGCGACCTCGCGCGCGCGCAGGGAGCCGCGGCCGCGCTCGCGGCGCGGGGGCTCGCGAACTTCTTCGGGCCGCAGCGGTTCGGGACGGAGGGCCGGAACGCGGCGGTGGGCCGCGCCCTCCTCCTCGGCGACGGCTCGCCCGAGGCGCGCCGCGCCGCGCGCGATCGCTTCATGCGCCGGCTCTCGATCTCGGCCTACCAGGCCCTGCTCTTCAACCGCTGGCTCGCGGAGCGGATGGCGGACGGCCTGTTCGCGACCGCCATGGCGGGAGACGTCCTGAAGAAGCTCGACACCGGCGGGCTCTTCAACTGCGCCGACCCCGCGGTGGACGGCCCACGCGTCGAGCGCTTCGAGATCTCTCCCGCGGGGCCGATGTTCGGCCACAAGCTGCGGGCCGCCGAGGGCGAGGCGCTCCGGCGCGAGGAGCGGCTCCTCGCCGCGGAGGGCATCACGCTCCAGGACTTCGCGCGCGGCGGCGGCGAGGCGGAGGGGACGCGCCGGGCGGCGCGGCTGCGGGTCGACGTCTCCCTCGCGCCGCTCGACGACGGCTACCTCGCGACGTTCGAGCTGCCGAAGGGCTCCTACGCGACGGTGGTCATGCGCGAGCTCATGAAGGCGGAGGCCGAGCTGCCCGAGGCGGACGAGGACTGACGGCCGTCGCCG
>NZ_JALCZC010000086.1:0-8584 GCF_022690805.1 Anaeromyxobacter sp. SG66 | reverse complement strand
CCGAGGCGGACGAGGACTGACGGCCGTCGCCGCCCGGGCCGGTCCCTGCCGCGCGGCGCGCGCCGGCGGCCTGCGGCGGGCGCTGCCGCCCGCGTGAGGCCCCGGCGCGCTACTCCAGCGCGACGATCCGGAACTCCGTGCGCCGGTTGCGCGCGCGGCCGGTCACGGTCTTGTTCGAGGCGATCGGCTTCGTCGGACCGTACCCGACCGCCTCGATGCGCTCGGGCGAGATGCCCTTCGAGATGAGGTAGTCGAGCACCGCCTCGGCGCGGCGCTGGCTGAGCCGCATGTTCGCGGCCTCGGTGCCGACCGCGTCGGTGTGGCCCTCGATCGAGATGCGCATCTTCGAGAAGTCGCGGAGCACCTGGACGACCTGGTTCAGGAGCGGAAACGAGTCGGGCAGCACGCGGAACTTCGCGGTCGCGAAGTGCACCTGCTGCTTGATGTCGATCTTCTCGCGCCGCACCTCGACGAGCGTGTACTTCTTCGGGCAGCCGTCGGGCGGCGGCCCGAACTGCGCGGGGCACTTGTCGAGCCGGTCCGCCAGCCCGTCGCCGTCCGCGTCCGCGTCGGGACAGCCGCCGTTCTCCTTCGTGCCGGCCTTCTGCGGGCACTTGTCCTCGGCGTCGGCGATCCCGTCGGAGTCGGAGTCGGGACAGCCGGCGAGCACCTTCAGGCCCGCGACGTCGGGGCACGCGTCGGCGGGGTCCGTGACGCCGTCGCCGTCGCGGTCCTTCACCGGGCAGCCGCGCGCCTCGATGGGGCCCGGCTCGAGGGGGCACGCGTCCGCCTTGTCGACGATGCCGTCGCCGTCGTTGTCGGCGTCGGGGCAGCCGTCCTCGTCCTGGAACCCGTCGCGATCCTCGGGATCGAGCGGGCAGCGGTCGATGTCGTCGGGCACCCCGTCGGAGTCCGAGTCCTTCGCCACGGGGCAGCCCTGCGACGCCTTCGGGCCGGGTTGCGCCGGGCACGCGTCGTCCGCGTCGAGCACGCCGTCTCCGTCCGCGTCGGGGCAGCCGCCCGTCTCCGGACGCCCGGGGAGCTCGGGGCAGCGGTCGTCGACGTCCGGCACGCCGTCCTTGTCCGTGTCGGTCTTCTCGATCCGGACCGCCGGCTTCTCGTCGCGCTTCGCGATCGTGACCTGCGTCGGGCCGCAGCCGCGGGAGAGCTCGAGCGCGCGCTTCACGCTCGCCTCGGAGGCGTCGAGGTGCTCGCGCGCGCGTGCGCCGTGGCCGGTCGCGGTCTCCCGCTCCGCGAACTCCACGTTCGCCTCGGCGAGCGCCAGGTCCCGCGGCGCGCACTGCAGCGCCCCGGAGGCGCGGGCCTTCGCGATGTCGGCGCGGGCGACCTCGGCGTCCGCGCGCAGCTTGCCGCCCGCCGCGCACCCGGTCGCGAGCGCCAGAACGAGCCCCGCCGCCACCCGGCGGCTCACAGCGACTCCTCCGACCGGTTGGTCGCCGCGGACGCCTTCTCGCGCGCCGCGCGCGCGAGGTCGCGCGCCCGCTCCGCGTAGTCCGCGGACACCTCGTACTGGGCGCGCCCGGCCGCCTCCCGCGCCTTGTGCAGGTAGGTCTCGGCCCCCGTGTACTCGTAGGTCGCAGTCTTCGGGGCGCCCGCGGCGCGGGCAGCCTCGACGGCGACGTCGGCGTCGATGAGGGAAGCGGTCGACTGCACCGGACCGCAGGCGCAGAGGCCTGCGAACGCCAGGACGGCGGGGAGGAGCCGCACGGGTGGAACCCCTTTCGCGAAGGCCGAGCGACGCTACCCGCGGGGGGCAGGCGAGTCAAGGAAGGGTCCCCCGGACCGCCGGCCTCCGGGCGCACGGGCGAGCCCGGCCGGGAGGCGCGGCCCTAACTTGCCGGCGAGGGAGGAGAACATGGGAATTCTGGCGTGGATCGTTTTCGGCTTCATCATCGGCCTGCTCGCGCGCGCGGTGGTCCCGGGCAAGCAGGGGATGGGCCTCGTGATGACGACGCTGCTCGGCATCGCGGGCTCGCTCATCGGCGGCATCGTCGCGTCGGCGCTCACGGGCGGCAACAGCACCGGGTTCCACCCGAGCGGCTTCATCGGAAGCCTCATCGGCGCGGTGGTGCTGCTCCTCATCGCCGGGTTCGCGACGCGCCCGCGCCGGCGCGTGGCGTAGCGGCGCTCGTGCGCGGCGCGTCCCCGAGGCGAGGGGGGCGCGCCGCGGAACGTTCACTTCGGGTCGGGTGAGCTGCAGTCGAGCACTGCGGGGAGCATGCAGTACCACGGGGTCCCGGCGAGCGACACCGAGCCCCCGAAGGCTTTGAAGTCCGTCGCTTGCGCGGGGAAGACCTGGCCCGAGCCCCACGCGATCCTGCTCGCGTCGGCGGGCGCGTCGATGACGACGAGTCCGCGGTACGAGACGATCGACCCCGAGGAGCTCGGATCGTAGCAGCCGAAGACCGTGGTGTCGGTGCTGGTCGTCCCGCAGGCCGTGGCGCCGAGCGGCCAGGGGCCGCTCGACGAGAGCATCACGAGCACCTGGTCGCCGCGGTTCGCGTAGACCCGGTTCCGCTCGAAGCGGAAGTCGCCAGCGGCCGGCGGCGGGGCGCCGATGAGCACGATCCCACCGCACTTTCGAGTGGTGCCCGTCGAGTTGACATAGGTCGGCGGACCCCAGACCGTGGCCGACGCGCCGATGCCGTTGCCGAAGATCGTCGAGTCGACGATGAACAGGCGCGTCGTGTTCATCGCCGCGATCCCGGTGTCGTCGTTGCGCAGCACCTTCACCGCGTTGAGCTCGAGGGCGGCGTCGTTGGTGGACGACCCGGCCTCGATGCCCATCCCCGCGTTCTCCTCGATGGTCACGCCGTCGAGCTTCAGGACGCCCTGCGTCAGGTGAGCGCCCCGGCCGCTCTGCCGGAGCGCCCCGCGGAGGAAGGTGGTCGTGACGGCAGGATTCGCCGCCTCGACGTGCAGCGCATCCGTCGCCATCCCCGCGATCACCACGTCGGCGGCGGTCACGCCGCACGTGTCCTTCACGCTCAGCCCACGCGCGAGCTTCTTCTGGTCGTCGGTCGCGGACGTCCCCCGCAGCGCGACCGATTGCAGATTCACCGGCGCGCTCGAGCCGTCGCACGCGAGCTCGAGGGCATCGACATCGCGCGTCGCGTCGCCCACGACGTTCTCGATCGCGAAGCCGGCGAGCGTCGCACCCGCGTGCATCCGCACCGCCGCAGTGGCCGCCGCGTCGTCGAGCAGGATCGCGTACTCCGCGCCCGAGCCGGAGGAGTCCGAGGTGAGGGTCACGCCGGCGGGGAGGTCGAGCGGCAGCACTTCGCCGGTGGCGCTGCCGAATGCGACGTGCTCGCCCGAGGCGCCGCCCTTGGCGATCACCGTGCCGCCGGCCGGGGCGGCGACGCCGATGGCCTCCGTCAGCGAGCGGAAGCGGCACTGAGCGGGCGTGTCTGCCCCCGTCGGTGCCGGGCCGCCTCCGTCGACGGAGCCCGGCGCGGCCACGACATACTGCGCCCCCGCGTTCGCCGGACACTCGCAGCTCGGCGCGCCGCTCTTCTCCCCGCACACGAGGCCCTCGGCGCACGTGGTCCGCGTCACCCACGCGCCGCACACGGGATCCCCTGTGGCGTCGCACTGCTGGATCTTGCCGGGCTCGCCTGGCGCCGTCGCCCCAGGCTGGAGGGGCTTGCAGCGGACCGCGTCCGGCGTGCAGAGCGCGCAGGAAGACGCGGCGGCGCGCTTGCTGCACCTCTGGTCGAGCCCGCAGCCCTGGCCTCCGGGACAGTCCTCGGTGGCCTGGCCGAGGCCGCGGCACGGCGCGCCCTCCACGTCGACCTGGCAGGCCGCGAGCGCGAGGAGGACGAGCGGGAGGAGGCGGCGCATCAGAACTTCTTCTCCACGAAGAACAGGGTGACGCTGGCCGCGGCGGCGCTGCCCGCCACGACGAACATCGTGTTGGCGCGGTGCGCGCGCGAGGTGGCGTCCGAGACGTGACCGGTCGCGACGGCCCCGTTCGCCTGGCTCATGCCGTCGATGGCGGACTCCGCCTGCCGCGCGGACCAGCCGAAGTAGCCGCCCGTCGCGGCGGCGGCCACCGCCGTGCCCGCCGCGATCCACGTGTAGATCCGCCGCTTCTCCCGCGGCTGCGCAGCTGCGGCGCTGGCACCCACGCCGAGGGACGGCCTGCGCGCGGCGGTCCGGGCGGCCTCGGGCCGCGCCGCCAGATCCGGCGCCGGGGTCGTCTTGGCGGGGGGCGGAGCGGGCTCGGCGGGCGAGACGCTCTTCGCCGCGGCGGGCGGCGGCGGCTGGGCGGGGCGGAGCTGCACGTCCACCACCTGGGCCGCGCCGGCGCTCATCGCGATCTCCTGCTCGAGCCGCTCGTGCCCGGCGAGCGCGAGCGCCACGTCGTAGCTACCCGGCGGCAGCACGAGGTGGAAGGGGGTCACGCCGCGGACGCGGCCGTCGATGCGGACCTCGGCGCCGGGCGGGTCGGAGTACACGATGAGCGGCTGCGCCCCCGTCGCGGCGAGCCGCTCCTCGAGCTTCTTCACCGCGGCGCGCACCACGGCGCGGTCGTTCGCGTCGGGCGCCTCGCGCAGGTAGTCGTTGTAGCTGCGGATCGCCGCCGGCCACTCGCCGAGCCGCTCGCGGCACTGCGCGATGTTGTAGTGGATCGCCCCGGCGGGCTTCAGCCGGTACGCCTCCTCGAACTGGGCGATGGCCTCGCGATATTGCCGGGCGCGGTACAGCTCGGCGCCCTTGCGGAACCGGGCCTTCGCGTCGGCGACCTCGTCCGCGCGGCCGGCGGCCGGCGGGGCGAGCACCGCGAGCAGGAGCAGGATGGCGAGGAGGCGGCGGATCATTGGAAGGGGTCCGGCTTCAGGTCCTTGCCCTCGGCGGCGTAGGGATCCTTCACGTCACCCGGTGCCGGGCGAGCGCGCGCGCGGAGGCGGACGGGGACCGGCGCGGCGCCGCGCTCGGGCAGGAGCTCCGCCGCGGGGGTCACGGCGAGCGATCCTTGAACGCGCGCGCGGTCAGCGGAGTCCAGGGGAGCCGAGACGGTCGAGGGCGATGGCGGGGTAGAGGTCGCGGTCGCGGTCGGGGTCGGGGTCGAGGTCGCGATCGCGGTCGGGATCCCTCGCCTCCCCTCCCCCATCAGCCACCACCCTCCCGCCAGCGCGACGCCGAGCACCGCCACCACGCCTACCGCCGCGAGGGTCCTCGTCCGGCGGAGTCGTGGGGCGGGCGAGCGGACCTCCGCCCCGGTGAGGGCAAGGGTCCCGCCTCGCGAGCGGCTCGCGCCGCGAGGTCGGCCTGGGGGGCGGAGCGGGCCGTCGGACCGCGCGGTCCCGATCGCGTGCCGGAGGCTGCTCGCAGTCGCGAGCGCCCCGCGCAGCCGCGCGATCTCCGCGGCGAAGGCGGCCATCGTCGGGTGCCGGTCCTCCGGCCGCTTCGCGAGCGCGCGCAGGACGAGGGCATCGACCTCGGGCGGCACGGCCGAGTTGCGCCGGCTCGGCGGATCCGCGAGCTGGGTCTGCGCGGCGACGAGCGTCGCGATCTCGGTGGGCGCCTCGATGGGCAGCGCGCCGGTGAGCATCTCGAAGGCGAGCACGCCGACGGCGTACACGTCGGCGCGGTGATCCACCGCCCCGCCCGTCGCCTGCTCCGGCGCCATGTACTCCGGCGTGCCGATGATCGCGCCGGCACGCGTCAGCCGCTCGCAGCCGGGCGCCGCCGGCACGTGGGAGATGCCGAAGTCGAGCACCTTGACCTGCTCGTCGCTCGTGCCCGCGCGACGCACCACGAACACGTTCTCGGGCTTCACGTCGCGGTGGACCACCCCGCGGGCGTGCGCCGCGCCGAGCGCGCGGCAGACCTGCTCGAGGAGGGCGAGCGCGCGCTCGACGGGGAGCGGCCCTTCCTCGCGGAGGATCGCGCCGAGGCTCCGGCCGTCGAGCGCCTCCATCACGTAGTAGAGCGCGCCCTCGTCCTCGCCGCCGAAGTCGACGACATCGACCACGTTCTCCTGGCCGATGCGGCTCGCGGCGATCGCCTCGTTGCGGAAGCGTTCGGCGAGCTCCGGATCGCCGCCGAGATCCGCCCGCAGGACCTTCAGGGCGAACCGGCGCTGCAGCACCGTGTGCTCGCACAGGTAGACCGTCCCCATGCCCCCTTCGCCGAGGCGGGATAGCACGCGATATCGATTTCCGAGGACGCGCCCGAGCATCCGTTCCGGCGCCGCTCCGGACGGGTCGCGCTCCCGGGGTCCCTCTGGTGGGCGCGAGGCGGCCATGACGCGTTCACGGGTAGGGTATCATGGAAGCGGCGGGCCGGAAGTTCGGCGCCGGGGGAGCGGCCTTGTCCGAGATCGTCGTGATGAACGGGGTCTGCGCGGGGACCGTCTTCGTGCTCCCCGACATCCCGACCGTCCTCGGCCGCTCGCCCGAGTCGCACCTCCAGATCGGCGACCCCTGGATCTCGAGCATGCACGCCATGTTCGAGCGCCGCGGCGAGGAGGTCTGGGTGATCGACCTCGAGAGCCGCAACGGCACCTTCGTCGGCGAGGAGCGCGTCGGCGAGGCGCAGCTCGACGACGGCGCGGTGGTCCGCTTCGGGCGCACCGAGATCCGCTTCACGGCGCGGGCCGGCCGGGGGGCGCCGGCGCGCACTCCGCGCGAGGAGCGCATCCGTCCCGACGCGCAGCGCGACACCATCCGCTCGGAGGGGACGATCTCGGCTCGGGTGCTGGCGGCGCGCGAGCCCGTGGCCCACGAGCCCGCAGTCGACCCGCACACGCTCGCCGTGCGGCCGGTCGTCGTGCTCCGGATGTCGCTCCACGCCGTGCGCATCGCCTCCTCGCCCGACGTCGCGGGCCGGGTCCGCGCGGCCGTCGACGCCGCCGCGAGGGCGGCGCTGAACGAGGGCGCGATGGTCGGGAGGCTCGCGTCGGTCGGGGTGCTCGCGCTCTTCGGCGTGACCTCACCGCGGGCCGACGACGCCGCCCGCGCCGTGCAGGCGGCGCGCACCGCCCGCGGCGCGGTGCGCCGGCTCGGCGGCATCGACCTCCGCGCCGCCGTGGACGCGGGACCGCTGCTCGCCGGCAACGCCATGGGGCCGACCGGCGCGGACATCGCGGCGCTCGGCGCGGCGGCGGACCGCTGCGAGCGGCTCGCCGCCCTGGCGCTACCCGGCGAGATCCTGCTCGGCCCGGGCGCGGCGGGAGCCGCCGGCGAGGGCGTGACGCAGCGCGAGCTCGACGGCGCCGCCGTCGAGGTCGTGCGGGACGATTGAACGGGGGCTGCGCCCCCGCCCCGAAGACGGCTGAGCGACTGCCGTTCTTGCATTGTGTGCCGTTTCGGCAGTAGAAGGTCCTCTCCATGCCAGAGCTCACTCGTCCCGGCGCCGGGAGCGCCTGTCTCGTCGTGGCGCCCGTGGGTGCGCCGGGGCTCGTGGACGTCCTCGCGCACGCCGGCTTCACGGTGGTCGCGGCGACGTCCGAGCGCGACGCGCTCGACGCGCTCGAGCAGACGCCGTTCGCGGCGGTGTACGTCTCCCAGTCCCTCGGCCTCCCGGCCCTCGCGCGCGTGGTCGCCGCCGGCGGGCAGCGGCTCGGCGAGGCGCCGATCATCGTGCTCGGCAGCTCCGGGACGGTCCAGGAGGCGGTCGACGCCATGCAGCTCGGGGCCACGGACTACGTCGCCCCGCCGTTCGACCCCGACGCCGTGCTCCGGCGCCTCGGCCGCGCGCTCGAGCGCTCCGTGCCGCCGCGCCGCGAGCCGTTCCCCGCCGGGCTCCTCGGCGTCGTGGGCACCTCTGCGGCGATGCGGCGGCTGCACGACTCCATCGACAAAATCTCGCGCTACAAGAGCAACGTCCTCCTCCTCGGCGAGAGCGGCACTGGCAAGGAGATCATCGCGCGGGCGCTCCACGAGCGCGGCCCGCGCCGCCAGCACCTCTTCGTCCCCGTGAACTGCGCCACGCTCGGGCGCGACATCCTCGAGAACGAGCTCTTCGGGCACGAGCGAGGGGCGTTCACCGGCGCGAACGAGCGCAAGAAGGGGCTGTTCGAGCTCGCCGACGGCGGCACCTTCTTCCTCGACGAGATCGCCGAGATGGATCTCTCGACGCAGGCGAAGCTCCTGCGCGTCCTGGAGCGCAGCGAGTTCCGGCGCGTCGGCGGCACCGCCAAGGTGAAGGTGGATCTCTCCATCATCGCGGCGACGAACCGCGATCTCGAGGAGGCGATCGCCGCCGGCCGGTTCCGCGAGGACCTCTACTACCGCCTCAAGGTCGTGACGCTCGTGGTCCCGCCCCTGCGCGATCGGCGCGAGGACATCCCCCCGCTCGTGGACGCGTTCATCGCGGACTTCAACCGCCGCACGGGCGGGCGCATCGCGGGGGTCGACCCCGAGGCCCTCGAGTGGCTCGTCGGCTGCGACTGGCCGGGCAACGTCCGCGAGCTCCGGAACGCGGTCGAGGGCGCGTGCGTGCTCGCGCCCGGCGAGGTGGTGAAGCTCGCCGACCTGGCGGAGCGCGTCGAGCGCCGCGAGCGCCGCCCCGCGGCCCGCGCGCCCGCGCCCGCGCGCGCCGCCCCCGAGCCGGC
>NZ_JALCZC010000085.1:0-18518 GCF_022690805.1 Anaeromyxobacter sp. SG66 | reverse complement strand
AGCCGCGGCCGGAGCTCCGCCAGGCGGGAGCGGAGCCTCGCCCGCGCGCCCGCCTCCACCTCGCGCGCGTGGGCGAGCCCGGCCGACGCCTCCGCGCGCTCCGCCTCGACCCGGCGGAGCTCCGCGCGGGCGGTGGTGAGCGCCGTCTCCGCCTCCCCCAGGGTGTCGAGGACCGAGCGCTCCTGCTGCGCGAGGAGGCGCGCCGCGGTCTCCTCCGCGCGCCGCCGGGCCTCGAGCGCGGAGAGCTGGGCCCGGGGATCCGCGGCGGCGAGCGCGAGCGCGAGCGCGAGGGCGAGCGCGGCGGGCACGGGTCAGGTCCGCCGCAGGGCGCGGGCGACGGAGAGGGCGCTCCCGAGGAGGCCGATCCCCGCCCCGCCGCCGACGAGGGCGACGACGAGCGCCGGCGGCAGCGTGTCGGCGAGCGTGAGCGCGCGCGCCGCCGACACGGCGGCGGCGAGGCGCGGCACGAGCAGCCCGTGGACCCCCGCGAGCGCGAGCACCGCCGCCCCCGCGCCGAGGAGCCCCTGCAGCAGGCCCTCGAGGAGGAACGGCGTGGCGACGAACGCGTCCGTGGCGCCGACGAGCTTCATGATCTCGATCTCCTCGCGGCGGGCGAACACCGCGAGCCGGAGCGTGTTCGAGACCAGGATCGCGGTGGCGAGCGCCAGCGCGCCGAACAGGAAGACGGCCGCGGTCCGCGCGCGAGAGACGAAGCGCTCGACGCCCTCGAGCCAGGCGGTGCCGTAGTCCACGTCGTCGGCGCCGGGCACCGAGCGGAGCCGCGCCGCGAGCTCGCGGGCGCCCTCGAGCGACAGCCCGGGCGCCTCGATCTCCACCGCGTCCGGCAGCGCGCCAGGGCCGACGCCCTCGAGCACGTGCGCCTGCTCGCCGAGCGAGTCCGCGAGCCGCGAGAGCGCGACCTCGGAGGGCACCGCCTCGACCCGCCGCCCCGGCGCGAGCGCGGCGGCGGCCGCCCGGGCGCGCTCGAGATCCGCGCCCGGCGCGAGGTACACCGAGACGCGCACCTCGCCCGCCCACGCGGCGAGGAGCCGCTCGGCGCCGCCGAGCGCGCCGGCGAACAGCCCGGTCGCGAACACCGCCACGAAGACGGTGGCCGCCCCCACCAGCGCGACGTACGGCCCGCGGGCCATGGACTCGAGCGCGCGGCGCGCGGCGCGGAGCGGGCGGAGGGCCATGTCAGGAGACGGCGCGGCGGACGGAGTCGCCGTCGGAGAGGAGGCGGCCCGCCTGGAGCACCACGACGCGCTTCTTGTAGCGCTCGAGCAGCGAGCGGTCGTGGGTGGCCACCACCACGGTGGTGCCGCGCGCGTTCGCGCCGTAGAGCAGGTCCATCACCTCGAGCGTGCGCTCCGGATCGAGGTTGCCCGTCGGCTCGTCCGCGAGGAGGAGCGCCGGGTCCGGCGCGAGCGCGCGCGCCACCGCGACCCGCTGCTGCTCGCCGCCGGAGAGCGAGGGCGGGAACTTGTCGGCGCGGTGCTCGAGGCCGACCGAGCGCAGGAGCCCGCGCACCTTGCGGCGGATCTCCTTCTGCGCGAGCCCCCGCACCTCGAGCGGCAGCGCCACGTTCTCGGCGACGGTGCGGTTCGCGAGGAGCTTGAAGTCCTGGAAGACCACCCCGATGTTGCGCCGCACGAAGGGGATCGCGGAGGCGGAGATCTTCGCCACGTTCTTGCCGAAGAGGAGGAGCTGCCCGGCGGTGGCGGGCTCGTCGCAGAAGATGAGCTTGAGGAGCGTCGACTTGCCGGCGCCCGAGGCGCCGGTGAGGAAGACGAACTCCCCCTTGTCGATCTCGAGCGACACGTCCTGGAGCGCCGGGCCGTCGCCCGGGTACTCCTTGGTGACGTGAAAGAGCTGGATCATGATCTAACGGGGGCTGCGCCCCCGCCCCGCCGAGCGAAGCTCGTCGGGGCCCCACCCCTGCTCGCCGGGTCCCGTGCGACACCGCGGGCGGCTACGCCGCTGACGCGGTGTCGCCCCGGCGGGCTCGCTTCGCTCGCCGAAAGCTTCGACATCATGCGCATGCCTTCGCCGGATCACTTGCGATCGCCGAGGTCGTCGGCGAGGTACGAGAGGATGACCTCGTCGAGGCTCTTCTCGCTGACGAGGTCCTCGCCGAAGAGCGTCTCGGCGCCGTCGCCGCGGAGCGCCGGGACGGGCGCATCGCGGGCGGCGACCACCTCGGGAGGGAGCGACCGCGCAGCGGGCGGGCGCGGCAGCGCGACGCCCTCGCGGAGCTTCACCGCGGGCGCGCGCTCCGCCTGGATCTGGCCGGGCTGGAACGCCTGCGCCTGCGCGCTGTAGACGGCGTCGATGTCGTCGTACACGCCGTTCACGAGGTTCCGCAGCATCTCCTTGTGCTGCTCCTCCATGAGCTCGCGCACCACCTGGGCGAGGTTGTCCGCCCCGACGATGTCCGCGTAGGAGGTCTTCTTCGAGGCGAGGATGTTCCCGCCCACGAACAGGTGCGTGATGATGTGCGGGTTGTCGAGGCCGGAGTCCTCGGTCTGGATGTGGTACGGCTTCCCCTTGTGCTTGATGTTGTGGTTGAAGCCAACCACCATCTTCTTCGCGTCGCCGGCCATTCGAGGCTCCGAGACTACCGCCGCGCGCACGCGCCATCAAGCCGACGGCCGGGCGGAAACCCGCGTCAAAACTCAGGGTACGCGCGATCCCGCGAATGCGAACGCGCGGGGTACTCGCCCCGGCGAGCAGGGGTGGGCCCCGGCAGCTCCGCGGCTGGGGCGGGGTCCCCGCTAGACATCCACGTGCTCCGCCGACGTGACGGTCCGGCCCAGGAACCGCCCCGCCACCGCGAGGAACTTCTCCGGCGCGTCGGTGACGAGGAACGCGTGCGCGCCCTGGCGGCCGCCCTCGTCTCCGAGGCGCGCCCGGACCTCCGCTGCGATGGCGTCGGCGCTGTCGACGAGCGCGAGCTCGGGGAGCTCGCGGGCGATCGCCGCGCGGAGCAGCGGGTAGTGCGTGCAGCCGAGGACGAGCGTGTCGACGCGCTCGTCGCGGAGCGGCGCGAGGTACCGGGCGACGACGCCGCGCACGACCGGATCGTCGGGATCGGTCCAGCCCTCCTCCGCGAGCGGCACGAAGAGCGGGCAGGCCCGGGCGACGACCTCCGCGTCGGGCCGCGCCGCGCGGAGCGCCGCCTGGTACGCGCCGCTCGAGACGGTGCCCTGCGTCCCGATTACGCCGATGCGGCCGCCGCGCGAGGCGCGGATCGCGGCGCGGACGCCGGGCTCCACCACCCCGAGCACGGGGACGGCGAGCTCCGCGCGCAGCGCGGGGAGCGCGACGGCCGAGGCGGTGTTGCAGGCGACCACGAGCAGATCGATCCCGCGGCGGGCGAGCACGCGGGCGTTCCTGAGCGAGTACTGCGTGACCGTGTCGGCGGACTTCGTGCCGTAGGGCACGCGGGCGGTGTCGCCCAGGTACACGGTGTCTACCGAGGGGAGCGCCTCGAGGATGGCGCGCTGGACGGTGAGGCCGCCGACCCCCGAGTCGAAGATGCCGATGCGTGACACGGCGCGGAGTCTACTCGTTCCCCGAAAAATGCGAAGCGCGGGCCTCGAGGGCCCGCGCCTCGCGGAAGCCGTGCGCGCGAGCTACGGGCAGCTCGGCGGCGGCGTCACGAGCGTCGGCGCGAAGCCCGCGTCGCCGATCTGCGCGGCGAAGTGATCGAACGGGACGGTGCAGGAGTCGAGCACCACCTGGCCGCTGCTCGGCCCCTGCGTGGCGATGCCCTGCATCCGGACGGTGTAGTTGTCGAGGTCCAGATCACCGGCGAAGACCGTGGTCGGGAGCGGATCGGAGCAGCCCACCACGTTCGCGTCGACGCGCGTGCCGTACGAGTCGCGCACCTCGTACGAGACGTTCGGCCACCCGGCCTCGGCGCAGCTGCGGTAGTCCGTCGGCGCCTGCGCGGGACCCAGCGCGAGGTACGCGAAGAGGTCCATCGGCGCGCGCACCGCGTCCAGGTCGACGATGCCCTGATCCGTCTCCGCGCCCGCGATCACGTGCAGCGCGACCGTGGTCTCGTAGACGGCGTAGTTGCCGCGCCAGCCCCGGATGCGGGCGGACGGCGAGCCGGCGGGCAGCCCGTCCAGCGTCGCACCCTGCACGCCCTGGTACACGCAGTCGACGACGAACTGCGGGAGCCCGGCGGCGTCGATGGTGACGACCTCGACCGCCGACTGCGCGCACGCGCCGGTCCCGGTGTGCGTGAGGGTCGCGTCGTCGTACAGCACGGTGCCCCCCTGCGTGTTCCTCAGGAAGTCCCAGTAGACGATCGCGGACCCCACTCCGCTGGGGGGGAGGGTGCGGTGGTTGTCGTCGCCGACGATGCAGCCGGAGGCGACGACGGCGGTGGCGAGGATCAGGGCGAGGCGTCTCATGTCATTCTCCGGGCGAGGTCGCGCGAGGCAGTCGAGCGAGAGACCGAGCAACCGATGTGCCACGCGATGCGGACGCGCGGGGGCGCGATTTCATGCAATCGTGCCCCCCGCGGACGGGTTGCCAGGGGGCGACGCCGTGACAGGTCCTCACACTCCCCTGACCCGACATGTAGGCGCACGAACGGGGCAGAATTCGCTCGCTGGGGCGTTTCCTTCTTGCGGGGCTCGCCCGTGCTAAACAAGCGACCACTCTATCGGTGCTCATGACGAACCTCATCCTGCCCCTGCCCGCCCCTCTCGCCGCCGCCGGCGGCGACGGTCTCGACTACTTCGAGATCGCCAAGAACTCCGGCCCCATCGGGATCGGAGTGCTCCTCCTGCTGCTCGGCGCGTCCGCCGTGTCCTGGGCCATCATCGTCAAGAAGTGGCTCCAGATCCGGCGCGCGCAGGACGAGTCCGTGAAGTTCCTCGAGACCTTCTGGCAGTCGAAGCGCCTCGACGCGATCTACCAGGCGGCCGAGTCCCTCTCCGCCTCCCCGATCAGCCAGGTGTTCCGCGCCGGCTACGTCGAGCTCTCGAAGGTCACGGCGCAGAAGAAGGAGGCCGGCGGCGAGGTGAACATGAGCGACGAGCTCGGCGGGATCGAGAACGTCGAGCGCGCGCTGAAGCGCGCCGCCGCGTCCGAGGTGACCCACCTCGAGGCGCAGGTCCCGTTCCTCGGCACCACGGCGAGCGCGGCGCCGTTCGTCGGCCTGTTCGGCACGGTGTGGGGGATCATGCGCGCCTTCCACGACATCTACCAGGCCGGGAACGCAAACCTCGCCACCGTCGCGAAGCCGATCTCCGAGGCGCTCATCGCCACGGCGGTGGGCCTCTTCGCGGCCATCCCCGCGGTCGTGGCGTACAACTACTTCGTGTCGAAGATCCGCGTCCTCGACAGCGAGATGACGAACTTCTCGAACGACTTCCTCAACATCGTCCGGCGTCACTTCTTCAGCTAGGAGCCAACGCCCGTGGCTGCGTCGAGCGGCGGCTCCGGCCGCCAGACCCTCACCGAGATCAACGTCACGCCGCTCGTCGACGTGATGCTCGTGCTCCTCATCATCTTCATGGTCACCGCGCCCCTCATCCAGCAGGGCGTCGAGGTGAGCCTCCCCGAGGCGCGCGCCAAGGCCGTCGAGGCGGAGGACCAGAAGCTCGTCCTCTCGATCAAGTCCGATCACTCGCTGTACCTCGGCTCGAGCGAGGACGCGGCGCGCATCCCGTTCGAGTCGCTCGAGGACAAGCTGCGCGCGAACGCCCGCGCCATGAAGGACCGCGAGCTCTACCTCATGGCCGACAAGACGCTGCCCTACGGCTTCGTCGTCGACGTCATGGCCACCGTCCAGCGCGCGGGCATCACCAACGTCGGCATGATCACCAACCCCGCCGCGGACAAGGTGCGCGAGGCGAGGCAGGAGGGCCGGCGGTAGATGGCGGCGATCCCGGTCACGACCGCGCTCCGCCGGAAGGACCGGCTCTGGCCCGCGACGACCTTCTCCGTGGCCGTGCACGCGGCGCTCATCGTCTGGGTGGTCGTGCGCGTACCGCCGCCCACGATCGACCTCCAGCAGAAGCCGATCGTCGCGAAGCTCGTCCGGATGGGCCCGAAGAAGCCGCAGGAGTACCTCCCGCGCAAGGAGGCCCCGCCGCCTCCCGCGCCCGCGGAGGCCGCCCCGACGCCGGTCGCCGCCCCCGCGCCGCCGGCGCCCGCCGCCCCCTCCGTCGCCATCGCGAAGGCCGAGCCGAAGCCCGCGCCGCCGAAGGCGCAGAGCCCGAACCCGGGCAAGGCGACCAGCAACTCGCTCGCGTCGGTGCTCTCGAAGGTGCGCGCGTCCGCGGCGAAGGCGGAGCCGCAGTACGGCGATCCCGACGGGGATCCCCTCGGCGACTCCGAGGAGGGAGAGGAGGGCGACCTGTACCTCGCGTCGATCGTCCGCGAGCTGCACGCGAACTACGACGTGCCGTCGACGATCTCCGAGCGCGAGCGGATGCACCTCTTCGCGATCGTCGTCATCTTCATCGAGCCCGACGGACGAATCGGCCGATGGCAGGTCCAGACGCCGTCCGGCAACTCCGCCTTCGACGCCGCCCTCGAGCGGACGCTCCGCAAGACGCGCTTCCCTCCGCCCCCCGCCGCATCGCGTGAGTCCTATCGCCGCTCCGGCCAGCCGGTGAAGTTCACCTTGTGATGACTGCCCCCATGACCCTCACACGCACCCTCGCGCTCGCCGCCCTCGCGGCCGCGCTGCCCGCGCTCGCCCAGGAGCGCCCGACCCTCACCATCGGCTCGCCCAACTTCCAGCCGCTCCCCATCGCCGTGGCGCAGTTCCAGGGCGAGGGCGGCGACGCCCGCGCCGGCGAGGTGACGGAGGTGGTCCGGGGCGACCTCACCCTCTCCGGCCTCTTCGACGTGCTCGACCCGCGCGGCTTCCTCGCCGATCCCTCGGAGGGCTGGGCCGCCCCGACGATCCGCTTCGCGCGCTGGACGGACGTCGGCGCGGAGGGGCTCGTGAAGGCGCGCATGCGTCAGGTGGCGGGCACGCTCGAGGGCGAGCTCCACCTGTACGAGGTGCGCGCCGGGCGCGAGGTGCTGGTGAAGCGCGTCAGCGCGCAGGCGTCCGATCCGCGCGGGCTCGCCCACCGCATCTCCGACGAGATCGTCCGCTACTACACGCGCGAGCCGGGGGTCTTCTCGACGAAGCTCGTGGCGATCCGCAAGATCCGCGGGGCCTACGAGCTCGTGATGCTCGACGCGGACGGCAAGAACCCGCGCGTCCTCCTCTCCGAGCGCACCATCCTCCTCGCGCCCGCGTGGCGCCCGGACGGCGGCGCGGTGCTCCTCACGAGCTACCGCAACGGCCGCCCCGAGCTGTGGCTCTACACGCTCGCCGACAAGGGCTTCCGGCGCCTCGCCGCCATCCCGAACGCCTACGGCGGGGTCTACTCGCCGGACGGCAGGGAGATCGCCTTCACCATCACGGATCGCGCGAACAGCGACGTGTGGGTGATGAACGCGGACGGCTCCGGCGCGCGGCGGCTCACGCGCGAGGCCGCCCTCGACCTCTCGCCCTCCTGGTCCCCGGACGGCAAGCGGCTCGCGTTCGTCTCCGACCGGAGCGGCACGCCGCAGATCTACCTGATGGGCGCGGACGGCTCGAGCCCGAAGCGGCTCACCTTCCAGGGGAACTACAACCAGACGCCGGCCTGGAGCCCGCGCGGTGACGCCATCGCGTTCACCGCGCGCGACGAGCGCAAGGTGTTCGACGTGTTCGTCGTCTCGCCCGACAACGGCAAGATCCAGCGCGTGACGCAGGACCAGGGGCGCACGAACGAGGAGCCGACCTGGGCGCCCAACGGGCGGCTGCTGGCGATCAAGACCGATCGCGCCGGCGCCGGGTTCCAGCTCGTCGTGTCCGACGCGCGCGGCGAGAAGCAGACCGTGATCTCCGCCGGCGGCGGCGGGGAGCTCTCCGCGCCGGCCTGGGGCCCGCTCGCCGAGTAGCCCGGCCCCGCAAGCCCGCGGGGACGACCGCGGAGGCGCGAGCCGTCGTCCAGGGGGGACGCCTTGACCGAGCGGTTCGCGGCGATCGACGTCGGGACGAACACGGTGCTCCTCACCGTGGCCGAGCGGCGCGGCGCGACGCTCGCGCCGGTCGTCGAGCGCGCGGAGATCACGCGGCTCGGGCGCGGCGTGGACGCGAGCGGGCGGCTCGACGCGGCAGGCATCCGCGAGACGGTCGCGGCGCTCGCCGCCTACGCCGCCGAGGCCCGCGCGCTCGGCGCCGAGATCGTCGCCTGCGTGGCGACGAGCGCGGCGCGCGACGCGTCCAACGGGGCGGAGTTCTTCGCGGCGGCGCGCGCGGCGGCGGGGCTCGTGCCGGAGGTGATCTCGGGCGACGAGGAGGCGCGGCTCGTCTACGCGAGCGCGTGGCGCGACTTCGGCGGCGCGGGCCCGCTCGCCGTGCTCGACGTGGGCGGCGGGTCGACCGAATTCACGGTGGGCGAAGGTCCCGCCCCGCGCGCGCGCACGAGCCTGCAGGTCGGCGCGGTGCGGCTCACGGAGCGGCACGTGCGGGGCGACCCGCCGTCGAGCGCGGAGCTCGCCGTGCTGCGGGACGCGGCGCGGGAGGCGCTCGGCCCCCTCCGGGAGATGATCGCGGGGCTCGGGCCGGCGCGCCTCGTCGGCGTGGCCGGCACCGTCACGACCCTCGCCGCCGTCGAGCAGGCGCTGCCCGCCTACGACGCGGAGCGGGTGCACGGCGCCATCCTCACCCTCGCCGCGGCCGACGCGCTCCTCGCCCGGCTCGCCGCGCTGACGGTGCGCGCGCGGGCGGCGCTGCCCGGGATGGAGCCGAAGCGGGCCGACGTGATCCTCGCCGGCGCGGTCATCGTGGTCGAGGCGATGCGCGCGGCGGGCTTCGAGCGGCTGACGGTCTCGGACCGCGGGGTCCGCTGGGGCCTCCTCCACGACCGCGTCGGCCCGGCATGAACCGCCTGCGCGCCCGCGCCGGCCGCGTCTACGCGGCGTTCGCGTTCGGGCGCGCCGCGGCGATCTACGAGCTCCTCACCGACCAGGAGGCGTGGCGCCGCGACTGCCGCGCGATGGCCGAGCTCGTCGGCGGGCCGCGCGTCCTCGACCTCGGCGTCGGGCCCGGCACCAGCGCGCTCGAGATGGCGCGCGCCGATCCCGCGCGCCGGCACGTGGGGCTCGACACCTCCGCGCCGATGCTGCGGCGCGCCGCGCGCCACGCCCGCGCGGCGCGGGTGGCGCTGCCGCTCGTCCGCGGCGACGCCCTCGCCCTCCCCGTCCGCGACGGCGCCTTCGACGCCGCCACCGGCCACAGCTTCCTCTACCTCCTCGACGATCCGGCCGCGGCGCTCCGGGAGGTGCGCCGCGCGGTGCGGCCCGGCGGCCACATCGCGTTCCTCGAGCCGCGGGACGGGCGCGCCCGGCTCCGCGAGGCGCTGCGGGCGAGCCCCCGCAACGGCCTCGCGATGGCGCTCTGGCGCAGCATGTCCCGGCTCCACCGCCGCTACGACGAGGCGAGCCTCCCGGCGCTCCTCGCGCGCGCCGGGTTCGCCGAGGCGCGCGCGTGGCCGGTGCTCTCCGGGTTCGGGGTGATGGCAATCGCCGTGCGGCCGGAGTAGAACGTCGGCCCCGATGCGAGCGCCCTGGGCCATCGTCTGCGACTTCGACGGCACCGCCCTGACCGAGGACCTCGGCGATCTCGTCGCCTACCGGTTCGCGGGGGAGGCCAACTACCGCGCCGCCGCGGCGGACTACCAGCGCGGCGAGTTCCCCTTCAGCGTGCTGCTCGCGAAGGTGTTCGCGCCGATCACGGCCTCCCGCGGCGAGATCGCCGCGTTCGCGCGCGAGCGGGCGGTGCTGCGGCCCGGCTTCGAGGCGCTCGTCGAGGCCTGTCGGGCGAGCGGCCGGCCCTTCCTGGTCGTCTCCTCGGGCCTCGACGCCTACATCGAGCCGGTGCTCGAGCGGCTCCCGCCCGCGCTGCGCGCGCACGTGGAGGTCCGCGCCAACCGCGCCGAGCTCTCGCCCGCGGGGCTCTCGGTCCAGTTCCACGGCGCGGACTGCGGTTTCTGCGGGTTCTGCAAGGGCGACGTCGTCCGCGAGCTGCAGCGCGCGGGCAACAAGGTCGTCCTCTGCGGCGACGGCACCGGCGACCGCCACGCGGCCGACGCCGCCGATCACGTCTTCGCCCGCGCCGGGTCCAGCCTCGTGCGCTACTGCGCGGAGCGCGGGATCCGGCACGACGTGTTCGAGACGTTCGACGAGGTGATGGCGCGGTTTCCGCGCTGACTGAGATCACGCGGGGGCTGCGCCCCCGTCCGTCGACGGCTGACCGCCGTCGCCGGGGGCCTCTCCGCGCGCTTCGCGCGGAGCCTCACCCCGAAGGCGCTCCGTCCTTCGGCGAGCTTCGCGCAGCGCCGAGGCGGCCGGGCAGCTCAGAACAACCCGATCGTGAAGTGCGGGGCGAAGATCCGCTCGTTCACGGCGCGGTCGGGGTCGAGGTTGAACCCGAGGTCGAGCGCGGCGGGGCCGATGGGCGTCACGAACCGCAGGCCCACGCCGGCGTTGGCGCGCAGGTCCACGAGCCGGTAGCGCATCGGGTCGAGCCACAGGTTGCCGAGGTCGAAGAAGAGGCCCGCCTCGAGGCTCCGGCGCAGGGGGATGCGCAGCTCGGTCTTGGCGAGCAGGAAGGCCTCGCCGCCCTCGGACACCGGCCGGTCACCGGCGGCGATGCGGCTGCCGCGGTCCGTGCAGCCCACCTTCGTCGGGCTCGTCGCGCAGTGGCGCGCCTCGGCGGAGAGGTCGCTGCGGACGTCCTCGGGGATCATCTCCTCCTCGCCGTAGCCGCGCATCGACGACGCGCCGCCGAGGAAGAAGCGGCGCGGGATGATGGTCTGCGAGCGGCGGTCGAGCGGGAACACGCGGCCGCCGCGCAGGGAGAGCGCGACCACGCTGCCGCGCCCCACCGGCAGGTAGCCGGACGACGACGCCGAGAGCTTCAGCATGTTCGTGTGGATCCCGCTCGCGGGGAGCACGCCGAAGAGGGCGCGGTCGTCCGGGCCCTCGCGCTCGGCGCCGAGGGAGCGGGCGTACTCGAGCGCGCCGGAGGCCGCCCAGCCGGAGTGCGGGTGGGCGGAGTTGTCGCGGTGGTCGATCGAGATCGACGGCCGGAGCGCGTGGAGCGTGGTGATCCCCTCGTCGAACCGCAGCCGCTCGAGGTCCGCCTGGGTGAGGTAGCCGACCGCGTTCGTGCGGTCGATGCGGTCCACCTCGATCTCGTACTGGAGCGAGGCCGACAGCCGGGAGGTGAGCCCCGCGTCCACGCCGGCGATCGCCGAGGCGCGGCGGAGCGCGTAGGCCTTGCGGTGCAGCATCTCGCCGATGACGTTCGTGCGGACGCTCGCGGGGATGGGCAGGAAGGCGAGGGTCGGGGTGCGCAGCCCGACCTCCGCCCGCCCCTCCACGCGATCCGAGGGCGCCTTGCCCGCGAGGTCCGGCCGCTCGACCCAGGGCGTCTCGAGCGGGTAGTTCACCTTCGCGCGCGCGCCCAGCTCGAGCGCGCGGCCGAGGATGTTCGGCTCGCCGTACTCCACGAACGCGCGCGGCCCGTCCGCGATGGAGAACCCGACGCCCTGCGACAGCGTCGCCCACGGCCGCTCGGCGAGCTCGACGGCGAGGTCCTTCGTCGCGTGCGGCGCCTCCGGCTCCTGCACGCGGATGGACACCGAGCGGAACACGCCGAGCCGCAGGAGCGCCGCCTGGCTCTTCGCGATCCGCTCCGGGTCGTAGACGTCGCCCTCCGCGAACGCGAGCGCGCCGCGGACCACGTCGTCGCGGGTGCGCCGGTTCCCCGAGAGCAGCACGCGCCCGATGCGCACCTGCGGCCCCTCGTCCACCACGAAGCGGATCGCCACCGTGTGACGCTCGGGGTCGAGCTCCTCGCGCGCGTCGAGCCGGGCGTAGAGGTGACCGCGCGCGAGGTAGCGGCGGAGGATCGCGGCGCGCGTCTCCTCGATCCGCTCGAAGACGAGCGGATCGCCGGGCGCGAGGCGCGATTCGCGCGCGAGCTCGGCGAGCGACACGATCCGGTTCCCCTCGAACGAGATCGCCTCGACGTGCGTGCGCGGGCCCTCGCGCAGCCGGACCGTCACGTCCGCCACGCGCTCGCGGGCGTCGAGCGACACGGAGGCGCCGAGGTAGACCGCCTCGAGCCACCCGTCGGCGCGGTAGTCGTCCACGATCCGCTCGGCGGCGCGCGCCCAGGACGCCTCGTCCCACACCTCGCTCGGCGCGAGCGCGGCGGGCGGGGCGCGCGGCGGCCGCACGCCCGGGATCGACACGAGCAGCGCGCGCCCGCGGTCGGCCTCCGTCTCGTCTCGCTTGCCGCCCTCCTCGTCGAGGATCGCGGCGAGCTGCGCGCGCAGCGTGGCGGCGTCGCGCTGCTCCACCCCGTCGAGCCGGACCTCCCGGAGCCGGTAGCGGCGCCCCTCCTCGACGTGGAAGACCACCGCGGCGAGGCGACCGTGGCGGGTCTCCTCCGGCTCGACCCGCGCGCCCGCGAACCCGCGCTGGCGGTAGAACGCCCGGATGCGGTCGGCCGCGGCGGCGATGGCCGGCGCGTCCACCGGCTGGCCGTCCTCGAACGCGAGCTGCCTCGCGAGCACCTGCGAGGCGATCTCCTGGTTGCCGCGGAAGACGAAGGCGAGCCTGGGCCCGGCGTCGACCGGGAGCTCCACGTCCGCGAGCCGGCCCTCGACCCGCACGACGGGGGTGCCGACGCGAGCGCGCCGGTATCCGCCCTCGTACAGGGAGGCGCGCGCGGCGCGGACGTCCGCTTCGAGGACGTCCCGATCCAGCACCGCCCCGGCGCGCGAGCGGAGCGCGGAGGTGAGGCGCGGCGCCTCGCCGGACCCAGAGAGCCGCACCGAGCGGATCCGCACGGGCTCCCCCGCCGCGACGCGGAGCAGCGCCGCGTCGTCGCGGAGCGCGCTCGCCTCCACCGCCGCCTCGGGGTACCCGCGGCGCGCGAGCAGGGTTCGGACCCGCGCGGCGGCCGCGTCGAGGTCGGAGGCGTCGAACGGCTCGCCGGTGGGGAGCCGCGCCGCGGCGCGCACGCCGGCGGCGTCGAGCACCGCGGGCCCCTCGATCCGCACCTCGAGTGTCGCGAGCATCCGGACCGGGAGGGCCTCGATGACCAGCGACACCCACTCGCCGTGCTGGTTCGGTGGCGGCGCCGCCGGGGTGGCGCGGATCACCACGTCGCGGAACCGGCCGGTCTGGTAGAGGCGCTGCACGGTGCGGCGCAGCGCGCGAGTGGAGAGCGCCTCCCCCGGCCGCACGTCCACGAACGCGGCGAGCGCGACGCGGTCCTCCGTCTCGGGCACCCGCAGCTCGACGCCGACCACGCGCGGCGGCGAGGACACGTCCGCCGGCGCTGGAGGGGGCGCGGCCGCGGCGGGGAGCGCCGCGCAGGCGAGCACGGCCGCGAGCAGGCACGCGAGGCGGCGCAGCGAGCAGGGATCGACGCGGACCGTCACTTCTGATCCGTCCATTCCCAGCGCAGCTTCAGGTCCACCCCGTGATCGCCGGTGGCCACGTCGGGGTTGTCGTTGTCCCACTGGTACTGCACCGCGGTGTGATCGCCGAGCCGGAGCTCCGCCTGCGCCTTCTGCCCCCGCGCGCCGGCGAGCGGCGCCTGGTAGCGGAGCCGCAGCTTGTCGCGCAGGAACCACGACTCGAACTCCGCGCGCGGCTCGACCTGGCCGCTCCCCTCCGAGTACGCGCTCGTGATCCGGACCGACAGATCGCGCATGACGCCGGTGCGCGGCAGGAAGCGCTTCACCTGCTCGTCCAGCCCGGACGCCGAGAAGAGCGCCTGCGCCGCCGCCGCGGTGGCGACGCCGCCCACGCCGGCGCCCGCCGCCGCGTCGCGCCGGGTGAACCCGAGCGAGAGGAGCGTGATGATGTCCGGCTGCGCGAGCGCGGGCGCGCTCGTGAGCGTGATCTGCGGGTCGCTCATCGGCCCGAAGACGTGCATGAAGACCTGGTAGTCCCGCACCTGCGACTCACCGTGCACGTCGAGCGCGAGCGCGACCCGGTTCCGGTCGGTGAGCTCCAGGATGGCGTGCGTGAGCTGGAACTCGTTGCCGCGGAACATCGCGCGGCTCCCCTCGGCCATCGAGAGCGTGCCGACGAGGCCGGGGGCCGCGAGGGAGCCGGTGAGGGTCAGCTCGCCGGAGAGGGCGCCACGCACGAGGTCGTTGTCGATCCGCGCGTCGCCGTCGACCGCGACCTGCACGTCGAACCGGAGCCACTCGCCCGCGCGATCGTAGGCGCGGGGCGGCGCGACCGCGCGCCGGCGCACCTCGAGCAGGCTTCGCTCGAGGTCGACGTCGGCGGTGTAGCGCGCGCGCAGGACGTGGACGCGCCCGGTGAGCGTGGTCGCGTCCGGGGAGCCCGTCGCCTCCAGCCGGCCGGAGAGGGTGACCGGGAGGTACGCCGGGACGGCGAGCGGGATCTCGTCGAGCTTCGCCTCGACCCGGAGGCGTGACGGGCGGAAGGACGAGAGCTGCACCTCGCCCTCGAGCCGGGCGCGGCCGCCGTTCACCGCGGCCTCGAGCCCGTCGAACAGGATGCGGTTCTGCGAGAAGGCGAGATCGCCGCGCAGGCCCGAGAAGGCGAGCGTCATCTCGCGCAGCTCGAACCCGGCGTCCTCGACGCGTCCGGCGCCGACCAGGACCGGCTCCTCGGCGGTGCCGGCCACGTGCGCCTCGAGCGTCAGCCGCCCCGCGGGACGGCGCAGCGCGGGCGTGAGCCCGCCGAGGAGGCGCAGATCGAGGTTGCCGCGCGCGGAGACGTCGAGCTGACCCGAGGCCGCGCGCGCGCCGGAGAGCGCGAGCTCGGTGTTCGTCCCGCGCAGGACGAGCCCCTGCACCTCGACCCGGCCGCGGTCGAGGTCCAGCACCGCCGGGCCGGCCGACTGCACGCGGAAGTCCGCGTACCCGGCCTGGACCTCGTCGAGCCGCACGCGCGCGCGCGCGAGCGACAGGTCCGCGAGCTCGCCCTCCGCGGTCCCCTCCCCCGCGACGCGGGCGCGGAAGCCCGCCGGCGCGCCGTCGGGGAGCAGCCGCGTCACGTCGTGCATCGCGAGCCGCGCGCGCGCACGGAACGGCATGCGTCCCGAGAGCGTCGCCTCTCCCTCGAACGAGACGCCCTCGGCGCCGCCCGTCACGACGAGCCGCTCGCCCTCGAGCGTCCCGCCCACCTGCACCGTCCCGAGGCCGAACCCCTCCGCGTGCACCGCGTCGCCGTTCGCCGCGAAGCGCACGCGCGGCCGGTCCACGGAGCCCTCCAGCGTCGCGGTCCCGGCGACGGTGCCGGACCACGTGCCGCCCGACAGCCCGAGCGACGCGATCGGCACGCCGGAGAAGGAGACGTCGACGTCCCAGGGGAACGGCGGCAGGGCGCTCCACGTGCCGGTGGCGCGCGCGACCCCGGTGCCGCGGCGCAGCTCCGCGCGATCGAGGCGCGTCTCGACGCCCTTGTGGATGCGGCCCTCCGCCCGCCCGGAGTCGTAGCGGCGGCCGTAGATCGTCCCGGCGCCGAAGCGGGCCTCGAACTCGGCGTCCACCGCGTCCGCGGGGCCGGTCGCGGTGCCGGACACCTCCACGTCGCCGTCCACGACCTCGCGCATCCAGCGCGACCGCGGGAGCCAGTCGCGCACGGCGTCGAGCAGGTCGCGGATCCGTCCCTTCGCCTCGAACCGCGAGGAGACGACGTGCGCCGGCGTGCGGTCGAGGTCCACGACGCCCTCGCCCTTCCAGCGCGACACGTTCCGCGCCCCCTCGGCGCCCGAGAAGCGCAGGAGGAAGTCGTCGTAGCGGAAGTCCGACGAGACGTTCCCGAGATCGACGTCGAGGAAGCGGAAGCGCTCGATGCGGGTGCGGCCGACCACGTGCGGGTTGCCGTACGGCGCCGCTTCGATCGTCGCGTCCATGCGGGCGAGCCCGGCCCAGGGGACGTCTGCCACGCGCCCGAGCGCGTCGAGGTCCGCCTCGCCGCGCGCGCGGACCGAGAAGCCGCGCGCCTCCGAGAAGTGGACCGCCGCGTCGGCGCTGACCGTGCCGCGTCCGACCGAGAGCCGGCCGGCGTCGAAGAACAGCCCCTCCCGATCCACGCGGACCTTGGACTCGAGCCGCCCCGCCGCGAACGCCACGACGCCGGGGTCGCCCTTCGCCTGGCGGTACGGGCGCGTGAGCGCGCGCAGGTCGCGCACGTCGACCCCGAGCTCGCCGCCGAGCGCCGGCGGCCACAGGGTGCCGGACACCGCCGCCCGGCCGTCGAGCTTGAGGCTCACCCAGGGATCGCGGACGCCGAGCCGATCGAGCACCTCCGCGAGCTCGGCCCCGCGCAGCTCGACCTCCGCCGCGATCGGCGCGCCGCGCGCGAGGCGGAGCGTGCCGCGCGCGAGGGCGCTGCCCTCGGCGAGCGGGACCTCGATCCGGTCGAACACGACCTCCTCGCCGGCGAGCCGCAGCGCCGCCTGGCCGGCGCCGGCGCGCTGCGCGCCGATCCGGACCCCCGTCCAGGCGACGGTCGCGGACACCTCCGGCGCGCTCGCGGGGCCGCGCACGCTCGCGACGACCTCGGCGCTCCCCTCCGCGTCTGCGTTCACGCCCGCGAGCGCGAGCGCGTCGGCGACGCCGCCGTGAGCGGTCGCGGTGAGCTCGAACGACGGGTCGCACAGGTCGCGGACCTCGCCGCGCGCGGAGAGGCGCACCCCGCCGATGTCGGCCTCCGCCCCGTTCACCACCAGGCGCGAGAGATCGAGCGCCACCTCCACGTCGGCGGAGACGGACGAGGCGTCGAAGGCGCGCCCCGGCCCCGTGAGGCGCGCCGGCCCCGCGGAGATCTCCACGCGCGCGCGCCGGTGCGCCGCGCCGAACGCCCGGAGCGAGCGCGCGGGCGGGCGCGACCGGACGTCGATGCGGTCCACGACGAGGCGGCGGCCCCCCGCGAGCGCCACGTCTATCGCCCCCGCCTCGACGTCCAGGTGCCGGACCTCGAAGCGCGCGAGGAGCGGGGGCGGGCAGGCGTCGGCGGCGCCGGCCCCGCTGCGCGGCGAGCGCGGGGGGACCACGACCCGCGGACGCACGAGGCGCAGCTCGGCGAGGTGGAGCTGGCGCCCCAGCGCCTGGATCGGCGCGAGCCGGGCGGCGAGCGCGTCGGCGGTGAAGAGCGGCGCCGAGGCCGGCCCGAGCCGGATGCCCTCCGCCTCGAGCTCCAGCGCGAGCGGCCGGATCCGGCACGCCGCGACGGCGAGCTCGAGGCCGGTCGTGCGCTCCACGCGCTCGGCGGCGAGCGCGCAGATGCGATCCGCCGCCCAGCGCGTGCGCAGCCCCGCGATCGTGCCGCCCACCAGGGCCACGATGAGCGCGAGGAACGCCAGGGCGACGGTGCGCTTCTTCACCTGCCTCGATTCTCCACCGCGATCCGCGCCGGACCAAGCGCGCGGCCGCTACTCGAGCGACTCGAGGTAGCGATCGATCTCGGCGAGGTCGAGCCGCGCCGGGCGTTCCACCGGACCGGCGTCCGCCGCGGGGGCCTCGATGCCGAGGTCGCGGGCGACGCGGTCGACGAACCGCTCGTCGAGCTCTCGCGCGCGGGCCACGAAGCCCTCGAAGAGGGCGTTGTCGCACAGGGTGTTGATGAGGCGCGGGGTGCCGCGCGTGTAGGCGTGGATGCGCGCGAGGGCGCCCGCGGAGAACGGCACGCGCGGGGCCCCGGCGAGCCGCAGCCGGTGCCGGACGTACGCGTCGGTCGCCTCGCCCGACAGCGGCTCGAGCCGGTACTTGAGCGCGACGCGCTGCGCGAGCGGCGGATCGAGCTTCAGGTTCTGCTCGATCTCCGGCAGCCCGAAGAACACGAACGAGAGGAGCTTGCGCTCGGGGACCTCGAGGTTCAGCAGCCCGCGGAACTCCTCCATGATCTCGCGCGTGGCGAGCATCTGGGCCTCGTCGATGAGGACGACGGCCTTCTTGCCCTGCTCGTAGATCCGGACGAGCCGCTGGTAGAGCTGGGAGAGCAGCGCGAGCTTCTCGTCCGCGGGACTCTCGACCCCGAGCTGGAGCGCGATCCGCTTGAGCAGCCAGCTCGCCGTGATGCCCGAGTGGATGATGACGAGGAGCGCCGCCTCGTACTCCTCCTCCGGCAGCGCGTCGAGCATCCGCCGCGCGAGCGTGGTCTTGCCCGCGCCGATGTCGCCCACGAGCACGGCGAGCCCCTTCATCCCGGAGACGGCGTGCGTGAGCCGCAGGAGCGCCTGCGCGTGCTGGGCGGACGAGTAGTAGAAGCGCGAGACCGGCGCGTTCGAGAACGGCTCCTGCGACAGCTCGTAGTACTCGAGATAGTTCACGCGACGTCCTTCGGCGCTACAGGTACCCGATGTTCTTCTTGGCGCCCGGTGCGGGCGGGCGCGGCGGCGCGGCGGGCGGGCGCGCGCCGCGGGCGGCGTCGGCGGGCGGACG
>NZ_JALCZC010000084.1:0-18533 GCF_022690805.1 Anaeromyxobacter sp. SG66 | reverse complement strand
GGCGTCGCCGCGCGACGACGAGTACCGGCGCTTCTGACTCATGAAAAGGACCGCGGCCGGCGCCCGGGAAGGCGCGCCGGCCGCGGCGTGGATCACGGGCTCGCGGCTACTCGGCGCCGACGCCGAGGTAGGTGCGGAGCTTCTCGTCCTCGAACATCTCCTGCGCCTCGCGCTCGGGCGTGAGGAGCGAGGCGATGATGCCGACCGCGAACGCCGCCGTCATCGAGAAGATCGCCGGGTTCTTCATCGGGAAGATGGCGTGCTCGAACTTGAACACGTCGACCCAGACCGTCTTCGAGAGCACGATCATCGCGCACGAGCTGATCGCGCCGACGAGGATCGACCAGACCGCGCCCCAGGTCGTGAAGCGCTTCCACACGATCGACATGAGGAGGGCGGGGAAGTTCGCGCTGGCGGCGATCGCGAAGGCGAGGCCCACCATGAACGCGACGTTCTGGCCCTTGAAGAGGATGCCGAGGCCGACCGCCACCACGCCGAAGACGATGGTCGCGATCTTCGCGGCCTTCACCTGCTCCTCCTCCGTCGCCTTCCCGCCCTTGATCACGTTCACGTAGATGTCGTGGGAGTAGGCGGAGGCGCCGGCGAGGGTGAGGCCGGCCACGACGGCGAGGATGGTCGCGAAGGCGACCGCGGCGATGAAGCCGAGGAACGCCGTGCCGCCGAGGAGCTCGGCGACGAGCGGCGCGGCCATGTTGCCGCCGCCGTCGATGCCGGAGATGAACTTGCGGCCGCCCGGCGTGAGCACCGCGGCGCCGAAGCCGACGATCGGGATGATCACGTAGAAGTAGCCGATGAGGCCGGTGGCGTAGAGCACCGACTTCCGGGCGGCCTTCGCGTCCGGCACCGTGTAGAAGCGCATCAGGATGTGCGGCAGGCCGAGGAGGCCGAACATCAGCGCGAGGCCGAGCGAGACGGCCTCGATCGGGCTCGCCACGATGCCGCCCGGCTCGAGCGCGGTCTGGCCGTACTTCTCGACGACCGCGGCGTAGAGGTTGCCCGGGTTGAAGTTGAACTTCGCGAGCACGAGGACGGTCAGGAGCGACACGCCGAAGAGCAGCAGGCCGGCCTTGATGATCTGCACCCAGGTCGTCGCGAGCATGCCGCCGAAGAGCACGTAGGCGAGCATCACCACGCCGACGATGAGCTCGGCGTACTCGTACTTGAGCCCGAACATGAGCTGGATGAGCGCGCCGGAGCCGACCATCTGGGCGATGGTGTAGAAGAGCACCGTCAGGATGCCGCCGATCGCCGCGGCGATGCGGACCGGCTTCTGCTTCAGCCGGAACGCCACCACGTCGGCGAAGGTGAACTTGCCGAGGTTCCGGAGCGGCTCGGCGACGAGGAACATGAGCGCGGGCCAGCCGACGAGCCAGCCGGTCGCGTAGATCATGCCGTCGTAGCCCTTCAGCGCCACCATGCCGGAGATGCCGAGGAACGACGCGGCGGACATGTAGTCGCCCGCGAGCGCGAACCCGTTCTGCAGCGCGGAGACGCTGCGGCCGGCGGCGTAGAACTCGGAGGAGGTCTTCGTCTTGCGGGCCGCCCAGTAGGTGATGACGAGCGTCACCGCGACGATCATGAAGAAGAAGAGGATGGACATCATCGACGGGGAGCCGAGCGACGTCTGCATCGACTCACCGGCGGCCGCGGGGGCGGCCTGCGTGAGGAGGAGGGCCTGGATCGCGCCGATCGAGGTCATTGGTATTCCTGTCGGTGAAGGGGGCTACCGGAGCTGCGAGCGGATCCGCTCGACTTCGGGGTCGTAGGACTTGTTGGCCCACGCCACGTAGAAGGCGGTGAGCACGAAGGCGATCACGATCGCCGCCAGGCCGAGCGGGATCGCGAGGGTCGTGACCTCGCCGATCTTGGTGTTGACGAGCGTCTTGTTCGTCGCGACGAGCAGGATGAAGCCGTAGTAGCTCACGAACAGCAGCGTGAGCAGGACGAGGCTGACCTTCCAGCGCTTGGACACGAGCGCCTTGAACTCGGGCGACGCGATCACCTCGTGCGCGGAACGGGTGCTGCGATCCTTCAGCGGGCTGACCGCGGGTTTCGACATGAACGCTCTCCTCCGGGATACGTGAAATTTGAGGCGTGGGATGTGGTCATAGCAGATCGATTTGCGCGGTGAACAGCCGCACGCGCCAAAGTTGCGCAACAAATTGCCCCGGAGCGGTCCAATACCCGCTCCCGGAGCCCGCACGAATCGCTGGATGCAATCAATGCGCGCAAGACATGCGCAAGAACGAAAAGAGAGCGTAACGCAATCAATGCGCGCAAGCGCTGCGCTCGGCGGGTCCGGAGCGCCAAGGGCTGCGAACATCATCAGGGTGGCGCAAGGCCGCAGGGCGGCGTTGCCTGCCGAGCGGCGCCCCGTTAGCGTCGGCGGGTGGATCCCATCGTCCGTGCGAGCGAGCTACCCCTCGGCCACCTGCTTCCCGTCTGGAGCGTCGCCCCGTTCGCGCTCGTGCTCGCCGGGATCGCGATCCTGCCGCTCGCGGCGGGGCGCTTCTGGGAGCACAACCGCAACAAGCTGCTCTTCAGCGCGCTCCTCGGCGTACCCGTCGTCGCGCTGGTCGCGCGCCTCGACGGCGGCGCCGTCGCGCACGCGGCGCACGAGTACGTCGCGTTCATGGCGCTGCTCGGCGCCCTCTACGTGATCTCGGGCGGGATCGTGGTGCGCGGCACGCTCTCGGGGACCCCCGGGCTCAACGCCGCGCTGCTCGGCGCGGGCGCGGCGCTCGCCTCGCTCGTCGGCACGACCGGCGCGTCGATGCTGCTCGTGCGGCCCCTGCTGCGCGCGAACTCGGTGCGGCGCGGCAAGGCCCACGTCTTCGTGTTCTTCATCTTCATCGTCGCGAACGCGGGCGGGCTGCTCACGCCGCTCGGCGATCCGCCCCTCTTCCTCGGGTTCCTCCGCGGCGTCCCGTTCACGTGGACCCTGCGCCTGTGGCGCGAGTGGGCGTTCGTCGTCGGCGCGCTGCTCCTCGTGTTCTACGTGGTCGACTCCACCCTCTTCCGGCGCGAGGACCTCGCCACCCCCGGCGACCTCGACGAGCTCGCCGAGGCCCACCGCGTGCCGCTGCACGTCGCCGGGGCGCACAACGCGCTCTGGCTCGCCGCCATCGTGGGGGTGCTGGTCGTGGCGGGCACGCTCGCGCCGCCGCCCGGGGTCGCGGAGGCCGCGCTCGCCGGCGTCGCCGCGCTCGCGTGGGTCACGACGCCGGCCGCGCTCCGCCGGGAGAACCGCTTCTCGTGGGGGCCCATCCTCGAGGTGGCGGCGCTCTTCGCGGGCATCTTCGCCACCATGATCCCGGCGCTCGCGATCCTGAACGCCCGCGGCGCCGAGCTCGGCCTCGCGGAGCCCTGGCAGTACTTCTGGGCCACGGGCGCGCTCTCCTCGGTCCTCGACAACGCGCCGACCTACCTCACCTTCGCCTCCGCGGCGAGCGCGGTCGTCGGGACCGACGCCGGCGATCTCTCGCAGCTCGTGGCGCACGCGCGCGGGGCCGGGCTGCTCCGCGCCGTCTCGCTCGGCGCCGTGCTCATGGGCGCCGCCACGTACATCGGCAACGGCCCCAACTTCATGGTGAAGACCATCGCGGAGGAGGGGGGCGTGCGCATGCCGAGCTTCTTCGGGTACCTCGCCTGGAGCGCCGCGGTCCTGCTGCCCATCCTCGCGGCGATGAGCTGGCTGTTCCTCATGTGACGGCCGACCGGCCCGGAGGGAGATAAGCTCTCCTCGGAGGGACCCCGCGCCGCCCCCGGCGCCGGGCGGCCGCGCGATGAAGCTCGCCATCCTCGCCGATGTCCACGCGAACCTCGAGGCGCTCACCGCCTGCCTCGACCACGCGCGCGCGGCGGGCGCCGAGGCGTTCGCCTTCGTGGGCGATCTCGTGGGGTACGGGGCGGACCCGGCGGCGGTCCTCGACGTCGTCCGGTCCCACGCGGAGTCGGGCGCGGTGGTGGTGCGCGGCAACCACGACGCCGCGGTGGTCTCGCCCGGGGCCGAGACGATGCACCGCGTCGCGGAGGAGGCGATCGCGTGGACCCGCACCCGGCTCGACGAGCGCCACCAGGCGTTCCTCGCGAGCCTGCCGCTCCTCGTCCGCCGCGGCGACCTCGTGTTCGTGCACGCGAGCGCCGATCGCCCCGCGGACTGGACCTACGTGACGGACCCGCTGCACGCCGCCGCGAGCCTGCGCGCGGCGGGCACGCACTACGTCTTCTCCGGGCACGTCCACGAGCCGGTCCTCTACTACACCGCCCTCGCCGAGCGCCCGATCGCGTTCCAGCCGGTCCCGGGCGTGGCCATCCCCGTCCCACCCCGGCGCCAGTGGCTCGCGATCGTCGGGTCGTGCGGTCAGCCACGCGACGGGAACACCGCGGCGTGCTATGCGCTCCTCGACCTGGAGCGCGAGCGGCTCGCGTTCCAGCGCGTGCCGTACGACTGGGCGACGGCCGCCGCGAAGATCCGCGCGGCGGGCCTGCCGGAGCGGCTCGCGGCGCGGCTCGAGCGGGGAGAGTGAACGTGGGCGCGCTCCTCGATCGCGGGACGGAGATCGACGGCTTCCGCGTGGAGGAGCAGGTCCACGCGGGCGGGATGGCGGTGCTATACCGGGTCACCAGCCCGGGCGCCGAGTTCCCGCTCCTCATGAAGGTCCCCCGGCTGGGGCCGGGGGAGCCTGCCTCGAGCGTCATCTCCTTCGAGGTCGAGCAGACTGTGCTCGCGGCGCTCAAGGGGCCCCACGTGCCGCGCTTCGTCGCGGCGCGGGACGACGCCGAGCGGCCGTTCCTCGTCATGGAGCGGATCGAGGGGCGCTCCCTCGCGGAGTGGGCGGAGCGCGCGCCGCTCCCGCCGGAGGAGGTGGCGCAGCTCGGGGCGGCCGTCGCGACCGCGCTCCACGCGCTGCACCTCCAGGACGCCATCCACCTCGACCTGAAGCCTTCGAACGTGATGATCCGGCCGGGCGGCGAGGCGGTCCTCATCGACTTCGGGCTCGCGCACCACGGGCACTACCCGGACCTCCTCGCCGAGGAGTACCGGCGGCCGATCGGCTCGGCGCCGTACATCGCGCCCGAGCAGGTGCTCGGGGTCCGCTGCGATCCGCGCAGCGACGTGTTCGCCCTCGGCGCGGTGCTGTACGAGCTCGCCACGGGGGAGACGCCGTTCGGCTCCCCGACCACCCCCGCCACGCTCCGCAAGCGGCTCTGGCGCGATCCGGTGCCGCCGCGCGCCCTCGTGCCGGCGGTCCCCGAGTGGCTCCAGGAGGTGATCCTCCACTGCCTCGAGCCGGACGCGTCGGCCCGCTACCCGACGGCCGCGCAGGTCGCGTTCGACCTCGCGCACCCCGCCGACGTCGCGGTGGGCGAGCGCGGCCTCCGGCGCCGCCGGGCGGGCACCGGACAGGTCGTGCGCCGCTGGTTCAAGGCGATCGGCTTCGAGCCGCCGCCCTGCCCCCAGCCCTCGGCGTACGCCGCCGGCGGCTCGATCGTGCTCGCCGCCCTCGCGACCGCGCGCGCGGACCCGGCGCAGACGGACGCGATCCGCGAGGCGGTCCGCCGCGTGCTCGCGGCGGGGGACCACACGCGCCTCGCGGTCGTGACGGTGATCCCGCCCACGCCCGACCTCGGCGGCACGGCGCCTGAGGACACCGCGACCGCCCAGCGGCTCAAGCACCGGGTCCTGCTCCGCCACTGGGCCGAGCCGCTCAAGCTCCCGGGGACGCAGCTCTCCTTCCACGTGCTCGAGGCGAGCGACGCGGCGGCGGCGCTGCTCGAGTACGCTCGCGTGAACGCCGTGGATCACATCGTGATCGGCGCACCGCCGCGCGACGTCCCCCTGCGCGGGATGCTGGGCGCGGTCGCGACGCGGGTGGCGCCGGACGCGGCGCCGGAGCCGCTGCAGCTCCTGCGGCTCCTCGGGACGGTCTCGACGAAGGTCGCGGCCGAGGCGCCCTGCACGGTGACGCTGGTCCGGCCGCGCGCGCCCGGGGCGTGACGGGCTTCGTCGGGCGACCGAAGCGAGCAGAGCCGAAGCGCCATCACGACAGCGGCGAAGCCGCCGCGCGGGGAGCACGGGTGGGGAGCGCGAACGCAGGCGCAGCCGGATGAGGCTGCGCCGGAGTGAGCCGGGGGTCCGGGGGGACGCGCGGTATGCGTCCCCCCGGCAAGAAGCCCGCAGCGCCCGTGCGAGCAAAGCGAGCAAGCCGGGGCGACATCGCGACAGCGGCGAAGCCGCGCGCGATGGCGCAGGGACCCGGCGAGCGGGGGTGGGGCCCCGACGAGCTTTGCTCGGCGGGGCGGGGGACGCAGTCCCCCGCTTATCTCGACACGACCTTCGAGACCAGCCAGACCACGACGCCGAGGCCGACGAGCGCGGCGACCATGAGCGCGAGCGTCGAGCCGGACACCTGCATCTGGCCGACCGCCTCCGTGCCGGTGGCCTCGTTGGCGCGGGCGAGCGCGGAGACGGAGAGGGCGACGACGGCGGCCGCGCTGCGGAGCGGGGTGGCGGAGTTCATTGCGGTCCCGGGCGCGCGACGCCGCGCGCGAGGGCGCGCGGGCGCACGAAGTGAGTGGAAGGGGAGGGGAGAGAGGAACGCCCCCGCGCCGCGGCGCGGCGCGGGGGCGCGGGGGACGTCAGGTGTGATGGATGTCGCGGTCCTTCGTCTCCGGCATGAAGAGCGAGCCGAGGACGGCGGTCATGAGCGCTGCGATGATCGGGTACCAGAGGCCGTAGTAGATGTCGCCCGTGGCGGCCACCATCGCGAACGCGATGGTCGGCAGGAAGCCGCCGAACCAGCCGTTGCCGATGTGGTACGGCAGCGACATCGAGGTGTAGCGGATGCGCGCCGGGAAGAGCTCGACGAGCCAGGCCGCGATCGGCGCGTACACCATCGTCACGTACAGCGCGAGGAGGAAGAGCAGGAACACGACCATCGGCGTGTTCACCTTGCTCATGTCGGCCTTGGCCGGATAGCCGGCGGCCTTCACCGCGTCGCCCAGCTGCTTGTCGAAGGCCGCCGCCTGGGTCTTGAACTCGGCGGGAGGCAGGGTCCGCCCGTCGAAGCTCTTGATCTCCGTGCCGCCGATCTTGACGGACGCGGGCGTGCCCGGTGCCGCCTGCTCGTTGCGGTAGGGGATGTACTTCTTCGCGAGCCAGCTCTTCGCGATGTCGCAGGACGTGTTGAACTTCGCCTTGCCGATCGGGTCGAACTGGAAGCTGCAGTCGGCGGGGTCGGAGACGACCGTGATCGGGTTCGCCTCGGCGGCCTGGAAGATGGCGGGGTTCGCGGCCTTGGTGAGCCCCTTGAAGATCGGGAAGTAGGTCGCGGCGGCGATGACGCAGCCCGCCATGATGATCCACTTGCGGCCGATCTTGTCGGAGAGCGCGCCGAAGACGATGAAGAACGGCGTGGCGAGGATGAGGGCGCCGGCGACCATGAGGTTCGCCGCCATCGCCTCGACCTTCAGCGTCTGGGTGAGGAAGAACAGCTCGTAGAACATGCCCGTGTACCAGACCACCGCCTGGCCCACGACGCCGCCGAACAGCACCATCAGCACGATCTTGAGGTTGTTCCAGCGGAAGAACGACTCGGTGATCGGCGCCTTCGAGCCCTTGCCCTCAGCCTTCATCCGCTTGAACACCGGCGACTCCTGCAGCTGGAGCCGGATGTACACGGAGATGGCGAGCAGGAGGGCGGAGAGGATGAACGGGATGCGCCAGCCCCACTCCTCGAACTTCGGGCCCATCGAGGCGCGCGTGCCGAGGATCACGAGCAGGGACAGGAAGAGGCCCACCGTGGCGGTCGTCTGGATCCAGCTCGTGAACAGGCCGCGCTTGCCCTTGGGAGCGTGCTCCGCCACGTAGGTCGCCGCGCCGCCGTACTCGCCGCCGAGCGCGAGGCCCTGCATGAGGCGCAGGCCGATGAGGATGGTCGGCGCTGCCATGCCGATCGTCGCGTAGGACGGCAGGAGACCCACGATCGTGGTCGAGAGGCCCATGATCAGGATCGTGATGAGGAAGGTGTACTTGCGGCCGATCAGGTCGCCGAGGCGCCCGAACACGATGGCGCCGAACGGGCGGACGGCGAAGCCCGCGGCGAAGGCGAGGAGGGCGAAGATGAAGGCGCTCGTCTCGTTGAGCGCGCCGAAGAACTGCTTGGAGATGATCGCCGCGAGAGAGCCGTAAAGATAGAAGTCGTACCACTCGAAGACGGTGCCGAGCGACGACGCGAAGATGACTCTCTTCTCGTCGCGAGTGATGCCGACAGCCTTGGGAGGTTCGCTCGGCGGCTGTGGGGCGGTGACCGGTGCGATCGCCATGGGTACTCCTCTACGCGCGGTTAAGAATGGTGAATGGCCGGGCAGCGTGTTCAGGCGTACCACACGCAGATCGTGCATGGCAATGGGCAACGCACGTATTGCGCGCAAAAAGTCGACCTAAGCGCACAACCCGCGTCGGGCCTGTTCTGTCGAGTAATTCAGCGGACTTGGACCCGTCGGGGCTCGCAGTGGTTGCGCGCTGCGTCGTAGGATGGAACCTAACGCGGGGGTATTTCGCGAAATGACGCAAGACAAGCGCGAGGCCTACTGGAGGGCGAACCTGCGCTCAATCGCCGGAGTGCTCGCGATCTGGGCGGCCGCGTCCTTCGGGGCCGGGATCCTCCTCGCGGATCGGCTCGACGCGTTCCGGCTGTTCGGGTTCCCGCTCGGCTTCTGGTTCGCGACCCAGGGCGCGATGCTCGTATTCGTGGCGCTCGTATTCGTCTACGTTCGGTGGATGAACGCGCTCGACCGGCGGTTCGGCGTGTACGAGGAGTGACCCCGCCGTCGCTGGGAGGATGGGATGGGCCCGATCGGCTGGACGTGGGTGCTCGTCGCCGCCTCGTTCGGCCTCTACGCGGGCATCGCCCTCTACACGCGGGCGCGCTCCCTCGCCGACTACTACGTCGCGGATCGCGCCGTCCACCCGGTGGTGAGCGGGATGGCCACCGGCGCGGACTGGATGTCCGCCGCGTCGTTCATGTCGATGGCGGGCATCCTCGCCTTCACCGGCCGCGACGGCTCCGCCTACCTGATGGGCTGGACGGGCGGGTACGTCCTGCTCGCGGTGCTGCTCGCGCCGTACCTCCGCAAGTACGGCAAGTACACGGTCCCGCAGTTCGTGGGCGACCGTTACTACTCGCGCTCCGCGCGCGCGGTGGCCACGGTCTGCGCGCTCGTCGTGTCGTTCACCTACGTGGCCGCGCAGGTGCGCGGGGTCGGCATCGTGCTGGCGCGCTTCCTCGAGCTCCCCATCGGCGCCGGCGTCGTGATCGCCCTCGCGATCGTGTTCTTCTACGCGGTGCTCGGCGGGATGAAGGGCATCACCTACGTCCAGGTGGCGCAGTACCTCGTGCTCATCGTCGCCTTCCTCGTGCCGGCGGTGCTCGTGTCGCGGCTGCTCACCGGGAACCCGATCCCGGCGCTCGGGCTGGGCGGCCGCCTCACGGAGGGCGGCGCTGCGCTCCTCGGCGTCACGCCCGGGCGCCACCTGCTCGACGCGCTCGACGCGGTCGGCGCCGACCTCGGCCTCGGGCGGTTCACGGCGGGCGCGCGGCCACGCCTCGACGTCGTCGCGACCACGGCGGCCCTCATGATCGGCACCGCCGGCCTGCCGCACATCATCATCCGCTTCTTCACCGTCCCGAAGATCCGCGACGCGCGCGCGTCGGCCGGCTGGGCGCTCCTGTTCATCGCGGTCCTCTACACGGCCGCGCCCGCGGTGGCCGCCTTCGGGCGCGGCCTCCTCGTCGCGACCGTGGAGGGCGTGCCGCACACGGAAGCGCCGAGCTGGTTCCGCGCCTGGGAGCAGACCGGGCTCGTCGCCTGGACGGATCGGAACGGCGACGGCCGCATGCAGCTCTCGGGGGATCCGGCCCGGAACGAGGTGCGCGTCGACGGCGACGTGATCGTGCTCGCGCACCCGGAGATGGCGCGCCTCCCGGCCTGGGTGGTCGGCCTCGTCGCCGCCGGCGCGCTCGCGGCCGGACTCTCCACCGCCGCCGGGCTGCTGCTCGTGATCGCGGCGGGGTTCTCGCACGATCTCGTCCGCGGCGTCGCCGCGCCGCGCCTCTCGGATCGCGCCGAGCTCGGGTGGGCGCGCGGGGCCGCCGCCGCCGCTGCGCTCGGGGCGGGCTACTTCGCGCTCAGGCCGCCGGGCTCGGTCGCGGAGGTGGTCGCGATCGCCTTCGGCCTCGCCGCGTCGTCCTTCTTCCCGGTCCTCGTGCTCGGGATCTTCTGGCGCCGGGCCACGCGCGAGGGCGCGATCGCCGGGATGGCCGCGGGGCTCCTCGTGACTTCCGCGTACGTCCTGTGGTTCCGGCACCTGCACCCGGAGCTCAACGGGCCCGAGCACTGGTGGCTCGGGATCTCGCCGGAGGGGATCGGCGCGCTCGGGACGCTCGTGAACGCGGCGGTCCTCACCGTCGTCTCGCTCGCGACGCCGGCCCCGCCGCGCGAGGTCCAGGAGCTCGTCGCCTCGCTGCGCTACCCCCGCGAGCCCGCGCCGGCCCGCGCGGCCGCGTCCTCCCGGGCGCGCTGACGGAGCCCCGCGTGCCGGTCGATCCCGCCGCCTTCCTGCGCGCGACCCCGCCCTTCGACGGCCTGCCAGCGCCGCTCCTCGCCGCGGCGACCGCCGCGCTCGACGAGGTCTCCCGGCCCGCCGGTACGCGGCTCGTCCGCGCCGGCGGCACGCCGTTCGAGCACCTCTGGATCATCCGCGCCGGCGTCGTGCGGCTCGAGCGCGACGGGCGGACGATGCAGGTCCTCGAGGAGGGCGAGGTGTTCGGGTACACCTCGCTCCTCACCGGCACGGCGCCGCTCGACGTCGTGGTCGAGGAGGACCTCGTCGCCTACCGGCTGCCCGCCGCGGAGTTCCGGCGCCTGCTCGCCGACGCCCGCTTCGCGGGCCACTTCGCCACGGGGCTGGGGGAGCGGCTCCGGCGCAGCCTCGAGCTCGCGCCCGCGCACGAGGGGCCGCCGGAGCTCGCCCAGCCGGTCGAGCAGCTCGTCTCCGGCCCGGCCGCCTGGGTGAGCGAGGACGCCACCGTCGGCGACGCGGCGCGGGTGATGCGCGCGCGGGGGATCTCCTCGGTCCTCGTGCGCGGAGCTCCGCCCGGCATCGTGACCGATCGCGACTTCCGCGGCCGCGTGCTCGCCGAGGGGCTCGGGCCGGAGACGCCCGTCGCCGGGGTGGCGACCCGTCCGCTGCGCGAGATCGCCGCCGGCACGCCGGTGCACGCCGCCTGGACGGCGCTCCTCGACGCAGGCGTCCACCACCTGCCGGTCGTCCGCGACGGCGACGTCATCGGGGTCGTCACCTCGACGGACCTCCTGCGCTGCGCCGCGCCCGGCCCCATGGCGGTCCTCCGCCGGGTCGAGGGGCTCGCCTCGCGCGCCGCCTTGCCGGGCTACGCCGCGATGGTGGCGCGCATGGCGGCCTCGCTCCAGGCGGGCGGGCTGGACGCGCTCGCCATCGCCGCGCTCGTCGCCCGGCTCAACGACGCGCTCGTGCGCCGCATCCTCGCCTGGGGCGAGCACGATCTCGGGCCCGCGCCCGCTCCCTACGCCTGGCTCGCGCTCGGGTCGGAGGGGCGGCGCGAGCAGACGCTCCTCACCGACCAGGACAACGCCATCGTCTTCGCCGACGCGGGCGCCGAGGAGCGCGCCTGGTTCGTGAACCTCGCGGAGCGCGCCAACGCGGACCTCGAGGCGGCCGGGTTCCCGCGCTGCCGCGGCGACGTGATGGCGCGGAGCTGGAACGGGACGCTCTCCGAGTGGCGGTCGCGCGTGGCGGGCTGGCTCGACGCCCCCACTCCGCGCGCGCTGCTCGACGCGGCGACGTTCGCGGATCACCGCGCGGTGGCCGGCGCGCTCGACGTGGCGCCGCTCGGGGACGCGGTCCTCGCGGCCGTCGATCGGCCGCCGTTCCTGCGCTTCCTCGCGCGCGCCGCGCTGGACTTCCACCCGCCCGCGGCGCTCACGCTTCGCCTGCGAGCGGCCGCCGCCATCGATCTCAAGAAGGCCGGCATCGCGCCGGTGGTCTTCCTCGCCCGGGCCTACGGCCTCGAGGCGCGCGCGCCGGCCCGCGCGACCGTGGACCGGCTCGACGCGGCGGTCCGCGCGGGGCTCGTCGACGAGCGCGTGGGCGTGGCCGCCGCGGAGGCCTTCCGCGTCCTGCTCGGGCTCCGCCTGCGCGAGCAGCTCCGCGCGGCCGGGGAGCGCCGCGAGCCGGAGGACACGCTCCAGCTCGCGACGCTCTCCGCGGTGGAGCGCAGCCGGGTGAAGGACGCGTTCCGGGCGGTGCGCGCGCTGCAGGACGCGGGCGAGCACCACTTTCATACGAGGTTTTGAGGTTCTGATCTCACGGGGACTGCGTCCCCGCCCCAGCGGCAGAGCCGCTGGGGCCCCATCCCTGCTCGGCGGGGCCCGTGAACCTGCGCGCCCGCGATTGCGGGTGCGCGCAGGTTCCCCGCCGGGAGGCGCTTCGCCCCTCCCCGCGCGATGCGCGGGGCCCCTCCCGCGGTGTCCACGGGTGAGCAGATCGGCGCTCAGACGGGCCGCGCGGGCCCCGCCGCCGGCGCGGCGGCGCGCCGGCCGAGGAACAGGAGCGCGAAGGCGAGCGCCGCGATCTCGAGGGCCGCCGCCCAGACGAAGAGCGGCGCCGCGGAGCCGTAGCGGTCGTAGCCGGCGCCCGCGAGCTGGTAGCCGAAGGCGTTCCCCGCGCCGAACACGATCGCGGAGAAGAGCGCCTGGCCGGAGGCGCGGAGCCGCGGGGGCACGAGCTCCGCCATGGCGTCCATCGCCGCGCCCCAGAACAGGCCGAAGCTGAGCCCGTGCAGGAGCTGGAGCGCCACGATCGCGCCCGCCGACTCCGCGCGCGAGACGAGCGCCCAGCGGACGGCGCTGCCGAGGAACGCCACCGCGAGGAGGCGCCGCAGCGAGTGGCGGCGCTCGAGCCGCGGGAAGACGAGCAGCGCCGCGATCTCCGCGACCACGCCGGCGGCCATGCCGAGCCCCGTCACGTCCGACGGCAGGCCGCGGTCGCGCACGAGCACGCCGAAGAGGAGGTGGTACGGCGCGCAGGCCGCCCAGTGGAGCGCGCAGGCGGCGAGGAAGAGCAGGAGCCGGCGGTCCCTGACGAGCTGCCCGAGGTCCGCGAGGCCGGGGCGGGCGCCGGGGTGGGGCGGTGCTGCCGGGACGGTGCGCGCCACGAGCGCGTAGCCGGCGACGCCGCAGGCGACGAGCGCCGGGACGAGCACGTCGCCCGGGCGATCGCCCCGGAGCGCGAGCGCGCGCCCCACGCCGAGCGCGAGAGCGACGAACCCGAGCGATCCGAAGAGGCGCAGCCCCGTGTAGGAGGTCCCGGGCCGCGCGCGCGTCCACTCGAGCGACACGGAGTCGACGAGCGGCACCACCGCGCGCTCGCCGAGCGCCTGCACGAGGAGCACCGCGCCGACGGCGAGCGGCGAGCGCACGAGGGGGAGCAGCACGGCGGCGGACACGGCGACGAGCGCCGCGCGGCGCAGGGCGCGCGCCGGCGATCCGCGCCGGTCGGCCCAGCTCGCCCACGAGATCGCCACCGCGGGCGCCGCGAGCGAGGGGAGCATCTGGACCGTGCCGATCTGCTCGCCGGTGTAGCCGAGGCCGCGCAGATAGGCCGCGAAGTACGGCAGGTTCGTGCCGACCGTGCCGTAGTAGAGGAAGTAGAAGAGGCGAAGGCGCGCCGCGGGGACCATCTGTTATCTTCGGCTTTACCATGGACTCCGAACGCGCTGGCGCCCTCGAAGCCCTCCGGGTCGCCGCCCGCCGCCCTTACCGGGAGGCACTCCGCGAGGCCGCCGCGATCCTGCAGCGTCTCCCCCGCTACACCGGCGTGTACCTCTACGTCCTGCGCGGCGGGGTGCTGGAGCTCGACGCGTTCGCCGGCCGCGACACGCCGCACGTCCGCATCCCGGTGGGCGAGGGGCTCTGCGGGCTGTCCGCGCGCACGAAGGACGTCGTGCTCGTGGACGACGTCGCCGCCGATCCGCGCTACCTCGCGTGCAACCTCGAGACGCGCTCCGAGATCGTGTTCCCCATCCTCCGCGGCGAGCGCTACCTCGCCCAGATCGACGTGGACTCGGATCACCCGGGTGCCTTCGGCGCCGAGGACCGGACGTTCCTCGCCGAGGTCGCCGCGATCCTCGAGCCGGTCTTCCCCTGAGGCGCGCGATGGGCGACGTCGTCGGCATGGTGCTGTGCGCCGGGCTGGGCACGCGGCTCCGGCCCCTCACCGCGCGGGTGGCGAAGCCGGGGGTGCCGGTGTGCGGCGTGCCGCTCGTGCGCTGGTCGCTCGCGCTCCTCGCCGGCGCCGGCGTGCGGCGCGCCGTCGTGAACGTCCACCACCTGCCGGACGGGATGGCGGCGGCGGCCGGGGAGGCGGCACGCGCGCTCGGCATGGCGCTCGCCGTCTCGCGCGAGCCGGTCATCGCCGGCACCGGCGGCGCGCTGCGCGAGGCGCGCGCTCACCTCGCCGGCGCGGACGCGATCGTGCTCGTGAACGGCGACGTGCTCTTCGACGTCGACGTCGCTGCGGCGCTCGCGGAGCACCGCGCCTCGGGCGCGCTCGCCACGATGGTGCTGCTCCCCATGCCCGCCGGCGCGCGCTACGCGTCGGTCGAGACGGACGCGGGCGGCGCAGTCCGGCGCATCGCGGGGGCGTTCGGGCCGGGCGGCGAGGGGCTCGCGCCCTGGCACTTCTCCGGCGTGCACGTGCTCTCTCCGGCGCTCCTCGACCGCGTCCCCGCCGCGCCGTTCGAGCGCGACATCAACCGGCACGTGTACCCGCCGCTCATGGCGTCGGGGGCGGTGCGCGGCCGCGTCGTCGCGGGGTACTGGAACGATCTCGGCACGCCGGCGCGCTACCTCGAGGCGACCTTGGACGTGCTCGCCGGGCGCGTGCCGCTCGCGCGCTTTCCGGGCGCGGACCCGTTCTCCGGGACGCGCGAGGTCGCGCCGGGGGTCCACGCGGCGGCGGGGGCACGGCTCGACCCGCGCGCGCGGCTCGCGGGGCCGACGCTCGTCTGCGCGGGCGCCGCCGTGGGCGCGGGGGCGGAGGTGGGCCCTCGCGCGGTGATCGGTCCGGGCGCGTCGGTCCCGGGGGGCGCGACGGTCCGCGAGGCGATCGTGTGGGAGGGGACGGAGCTCGCCCCGGGCGAGCGGCTCGAGGGCGCGATCGCGGCGGGGAAGGATCGGGTCGGCGCGCGGGAGTAGCCGGCCGGCCGCGGCGCGCTACCGGCTGACGGCCACGAGCACGCAGGTGATGTTGTCCACCCCGCCCGCCTGGTTCGCCGCGTCGACCAGCGTCTGCGCGGCGCGCTTCAGATCGCCGTGGCTGGCGCGGATGATGTCGCCGATGTGCGGGTCGGGCACCATCCCGGAGAGCCCGTCGCAGCAGAGCAGCACCACGTCGCCGTCGCGCAGCTCCTCCCGGACGAGATCGACCTCGACGAGCGGCTTCATCCCGAGCGCCCGGACGATGACGTTCTTGTGCGGGAACGTCTCGGCCTCCGCGGGCGTGAGCTTGCGCTGGCGCAGGTAGTCGTTGAGGAGCGAGTGGTCCTCGGTGAGCTGGCGCACCTGCCCGGCGCGGTACAGGTAGGCGCGGCTGTCGCCGACGTGCCCGACGAGGAGCGTCTCGCCGCCCTTCGGGAAGCTCGCCGCCACGAGCGTCGTGCCCATCCCGTGGAGCTTCGCGTCGGTCTGGGCGCGCTCGTGGATCCGCACGTTCGCGAGCTTCACCGCGGTGAGGAGCCGGTTCTCGTCCTGGCTGCGCGCCGGGTCGAGCTTGAACGGCCAGGTCGCCTCGTCGTCGCGACCGGTCAGCCGGAAGAACTCGGCCATCTCCTCGACGGCGAGCCGCGCGGCGACCTCGCCCGAGGCGTGGCCCCCCATCCCGTCGGCGACGCAGTAGAGCTGCTCCTCCGGGAGGAGCAGGTAGGCGTCCTCGTTGTGGGCCCGCTTACGTCCGACGTCGGTGATGCCCGCGTGGCTGAGCCGCATGGTGGAGGTCTCCGGCGCAGGGTATCACGGTACGACGAGGGCGATCCCGGGTCCCGTGGCCACCCGCACCCGCGCCCGCGCTTCGTACAGGTCGCCGTCCACCGTGAAGCGGATCCCGTCGCCCTCCGCGACGAGCTCGCGCGCGACCTCGTCCTGAGCCAGCGCGCGGCGCCAGGGCGCGCCGCGCCGGATGCGCGGGAGCGAGAGCGCGAGCGGGAGCAGCCCCGCGGTGAGCCCGATCGCGTGGAACGAGCCGGGCTGCTCGGCGCAGCGCGCGAAGGCCTTGAAGCCGAACCCGATGTCCGGCGTCGCGCCGGCCACGAGCGCGAGGTACGGCACGTCGGGCCACTCGTCGCCGTCGGTGACCACCCGCAGCCGCTGGCGCCGCACCAGCGCCTCGGCGAACGGGCCGCCCGCGATCGCGGAGCCGATGGCGCGCAGCACCAGGGCCGCGGCGGTCGCGGGCGAGGTGCGGCCGGTGGCGTAGTACGCCTCGAGGAAGGCCACCACCGCGCCCGTGCCGAAGATGAACCCGTACATGGGCGGCCCGTCGTCGGCGGAGACGGCGAGGAGGTCCCGCTCGACCGTGCGCAGCGGGTGACCGGCGCGCCGCCTGACCAGCACCTCCCGCAGGATCCGCTCGGGGCGCCCGCGGATGTGGTGCCCGTGGGCGACGGTGTTCATCGAGCCGCCGCGCAGGGGCAGGAGCCGCGGGAGCGGCGCCCCGCCGTAGGCGCGCGCGAACGCGGTGAGCACCACGTGCGCCGTGCCGTCGCCCCCGTTCACGCCGAGGACGTCGATCCCGGCCGCGCGGAAGCGCGCGACGGCCCGGGCGAGCTCGGCGGGCGTGGAGGCGTCGATCACCTCGCCGTCGTCCCCGAGCAGCGCGCGAAGCCGGCCGGCGATGCGGGGGTCGCGCCGGTTGCGCCGCGACCGCGGGTTGTTCACGATCCCGATGCCGCCCATGCCGACCCTGCCCTCCGTCGACCCGCCCTTCCAGATCGTCCTCGTGGCGCCGCAGATCCCGCCGAACACCGGCAACGTCGCGCGGACCTGCGCCGTGACCGGCGCGGCGCTCCACCTCGTCGGGCCGCTCGGGTTCTCGCTCGACGAGAAGCAGCTGCGCCGGGCCGGGCTCGACTACTGGCCGGAGGTCGCCCCTGCGATCTACCCGGACTGGAGCGACTTTGAGGCCCGGACGCTCCGCGGTCAAATCGAAAAGCTGCACCTCTTCACGGCCCGCGCGGAGCGGGGCCTGTTCGAGGTGCGCTTCGCTCCGGGTGACTTCCTCGTCCTCGGCCAGGAGCAGCTCGGGCTCCCGCCGGCGCTGCTCGCCGCCTGGCCCGAGCGGCAGGTGGGGATCCCGATGCGCGAGGGCATGCGCAGCCTGAACCTCGCGGTGGCGGCGGGAGTGGCGCTGTACGCGGCGCTGGCGTCCGTTCGCGGAGCGTGACCCGCGGGTGTAACATGCCCCGCCCATGAGCTTGCTCGACGCGCCCGGCGATCTCTCGCGGACGCCGCTCGCCGCCGTGCTGGTCGAGGCGCGCGAGCGCCACGCGAGCGGCGTGCTCGAGATCGCGCACGGAGGCGGCACCTCGCGGCTGTGGTTCCACGACGGAGCGCCGGTGGGCGCCCAGGTGTTCGTCGGCTTCCGGCCGCTCGGGCACATGCTCCTCGCCGCCGGCGTCATCGACATCGACGCGCTGTCGCTCAGCCTGGTGCGCATGGCCGAGACGCGCCGGCCGCACGGCGAGATCCTGGTGGCGATGGGCGCGGCCTCGCGGGAGCAGGTCGAGCACGCGCTCGAGGAGCAGCAGGCGGGGTACGTCGCCCAGCTCGCGGCGCTGCCCGCCGGGCCGTTCGCGTTCGAGGCGAGCGCCGCGGTGCCGGAGTGGACGCGCGCCGGCCTCCTCTCGCCGCTGCGCGTCCTCGCCGACGCGCTCGCGGCGCCGCAGGCGGCGGACCTCGTGAGCGTCACGCTGCGCGCCGCGGAGGCGGGCGCGAAGCTCGCGGACGTCTACGCGGACGCCGAGCCGGAGCTGGCGCGCGGGCTCGCCGCGGCCGAGCGCAGGCTCGTCGCGCGGCTCGCCGCGCCGCTCCCGCTCGACGCCTACCTCGCCGCGTCCGAGGTGCCGCCGGAGCGCGCCCTCGCGCTCCTCGCGGCGCTGCTCCTCCTCGACCTCGCGGCGCCGGCGACGGCGGGGGAGCGGACGGTGCCCACGCTCGTGCTCGAGTCGCCGCCCGGGGCCGACGGCGCGGGGGCCGCGGCCACCCCGCCGGCGGCGCGAGCCCAGGCCACCGGCGAGCGCCGGAGCGATCCCGCGGCGGCGCGCGCGCGGCGCCAGCGTCTCCTCCAGCGCGGGATGCGGAACCTGGGCGTGGGGCCGTTCGGCGGACGGCCGGCGGGCGCCCCGGCGCAGCCC
>NZ_JALCZC010000083.1:0-18762 GCF_022690805.1 Anaeromyxobacter sp. SG66 | reverse complement strand
GCGCGCGAGGTCGGCACGGAGGGGAAGCTCGGCGGTCAGGCCAACGTGCGAGGCGTGTCCGGCACGTGGAAGGACCTCACCGACAACGTGAACTTCATGGCGTCGAACCTCACGACGCAGGTGCGCGGCATCATAAAGGTCGTGACCGCGATCGCGAACGGCGACCTGTCGCAGAAGTTCGTCCTGGAGGCGAAGGGCGAGGTCGCGGCGCTCGCCGAGACCATCAACTCCATGACCGACACGCTGCGCACCTTCGCGGATCAGGTGTCGACGGTGGCGCGCGAGGTCGGCGTGGAGGGCAAGCTGGGCGCGCAGGCCCGGGTGCCCGGCGTCGCCGGCACCTGGAAGGACCTCACCGACAACGTGAACTTCATGGCGTCGAACCTCACGACGCAGGTGCGCGGCATCGTCAAGGTCGTCACCGCCGTCGCGAACGGCGACCTGTCGCAGAAGTTCGTGCTGGAGGCCAAGGGCGAGGTCGCGGCGCTCGCCGAGACCATCAACTCGATGACCGACACGCTCCGCATCTTCGCGGACGAGGTGACGGGCGTCGCGCGCGAGGTCGGCATCGAGGGGAAGCTCGGCGGCCAGGCCAAGGTGCCCGGCGCCGCCGGCACCTGGCGCGACCTCACCGACAACGTGAACCAGCTCGCCGGCAACCTGACGTCCCAGGTGCGCGCCATCGCGGAGGTCTCGACCGCGGTGACGAAGGGGGACCTCACCCGGTCGATCACGGTCGAGGCCCAGGGCGAGGTGGCCGCCCTGAAGGACAACATCAACCAGATGATCTCCACCCTCAAGGAGACCACGCAGAAGAACACCGAGCAGGACTGGCTGAAGACGAACCTCGCGAACTTCTCCAACATGATGCAGGGGCAGCGGAACATCGTGTCCGTGGCCCAGGCGATCGTGTCGAAGCTCACGCCGCTCGTGAACGCCTCGCACGGCGCCTTCTTCCTCATGGAGCGCGACGAGGCGAAGGGCGAGCCGCTCCTGAACCTCATCGCGAGCTACGGCTTCGGCGGGCGGAAGGCCCTCGCGTCCTCGTACCGCCTGCGCGAGACGCTCATCGGGCAGTGCGCGTTCGAGAAGAAGCGCATCCTCCTCAGGCGCGTCCCGCGGGACTTCATCTACATCGCGACGGGGATGGGCGAGGCGCCGCCGCGCTGCGTGGTGGTCCTGCCGGTCCTCTTCGAGGGCGAGACGAAGGCGGTGATCGAGCTCGCCGCGTTCGAGGAGTTCAGCCCGAACCACCTCGCCTTCTTCGATCAGCTGATGGAGAACATCGGCGTCATCCTCAACATGATCGGCTCGAGCATGCGCACCGAGGAGCTGCTGCAGGAGCTCAAGCGGTCCAACGCGGAGCTCGAGGCGCAGGCGGGGGAGCTGAACGAGAAGGCGAAGCTGCTCGAGCAGAAGAATAGCGAGGTCGAGCTCGCGAGCCGCAGCCTGGAGGAGAAGGCCGAGCAGCTCCAGCTCATCTCCAAGTACAAGTCGGAGTTCCTCGCGAACATGTCGCACGAGCTCCGCACGCCGCTCAACAGCCTGCTCATCCTCTCGAAGATGCTCGCCGAGAACAAGGAAGGGAACCTCACGCCGGAGCAGGTGAAGTTCGCGAGCACGGTGTACACGTCGGGCAACGAGCTGCTCGGGCTCATCAACGAGATCCTCGATCTCTCCAAGGTCGAGGCGGGCAAGATGCAGATCGACGCCCGCGAGTCGCGCGTCGAGACGGTCCGCGAGTACCTCGAGCAGAACTTCCGGCACGTCGCCGAGCAGAAGGCGCTCACCTTCTCCGTCACGGTCGATCCCGCCCTGCCGCGGACGATCTTCACGGACGTGACGCGCCTGCAGCAGATCCTGAAGAACCTGCTCTCGAACGCGGTGAAGTTCACCTCGCGGGGGTCGGTCACCGTCACCCTGAGCGCGCCGGGCCCCGAGGTCGCCGGCGAGGCGATCGCCTTCGCCGTCTCGGACACGGGCATCGGCATCCCCAAGGAGAAGCAGAAGCTCATCTTCGAGGCCTTCCAGCAGGCGGACGGCACCACGAGCCGCAAGTACGGCGGCACGGGGCTCGGCCTCACCATCAGCCGGGAGATCGCGCGGCTCCTGGGGGGGACGATCCAGGTCGAGAGCGAGCCGGGCGTCGGCAGCACCTTCACGCTCGTCCTGCCGGTGCGCTACGCGGGGGCGGACGCGGCCCCGCGGCCGCCGGTGAGCGTGGAGGAGGACCTCAACGTGAACCCCCTGCCGCCCGAGGCCGACTTCTCCGGCCGGACGGTGCTCCTCGCGGACGACGACATCCGGAACGTGTTCGCGATCAACAGCGTGCTCGAGGCCCGCCGGATGCGCGTCATCCACGCCGAGAACGGGCGCGAGGCGATCCGCCTCCTCGGCGAGAACCCCGCGGTGGATCTCGTCCTCATGGACACGATGATGCCGGAGATGGACGGGCTCACCGCCATCCAGGAGATCCGGAAGGTGGCGCAGCACCGCGATCTGCCCATCATCTCGCTCACCGCGAAGGCCATGAAGGGCGACCGGGAGAAGGCGATCGAGGCGGGTGCCTCCGACTACGTGGCGAAGCCCGTGGACCCCGACCGCCTGCTCGCGGTGATGCACGGCTGGCTCCGGCGGGGGGACGCGTGACGAAGACCGTGAAGAAGCCCCTCTCCCCGCTCGTCGCGGCCGCGACGGCGCTCGAGGCGGAGCTCGAGCGCATCGCGAGCGTCGCCCGCGAGGCGCAGCGGCTGCCGCTCGACTCGCAGCGGAACGTGGAGCGCACGGCGGAGAAGCTCGCCGAGCTCGGCGCGGTGGACGCGAAGCTCGGACCGCTCGTGCAGGAGCTCATGAGCGCGGTGAGCGCGCTCGTGCAGGGCCAGCACGATCAGGCGGTGGCGCTCGCCGCGCGGGCCGAGGAGGTCCGCGCTCGCCGCGAGGTGCTGCGCGAGCTCCTCGGCCGCTACGCCGGCCTCGGCCGCGACGCCCAGGAGCTGAACGCGATGGTCCAGGCGTTCGCGAGCGGCGCGCAGCCGGGCGCGGGCGGCGCCGAGCCCCCCTCGTTCGACGCGGTCCGCGAGACCATGACGCGCCTCATCGGCGACGCCGAGGCCGTGGCGCGCGCCTCGGTGGAGCAGGGGTTCGAGGACCTCTCGCGCCAGGCGGACGGCCTGCGCCAGCAGCTGCTCTCGGCCCGGAACAAGCTGAACCTGCTCGACGCGCGCGCGGAGCGGGCGGGCCCGCCGCAGTGACGGCGCCGCGGCGCCGCGCTCACAGGTAGTAAACGACCCGCTCGTCCTCCCAGAGGATCTGGTAGACCGCGCGCCGCTGCTCCTCGGAGTCCAGGCGAACGGCGACCGAGACGGAGTGGTACTTGCCGCCCGCGCTCGCGCGGACGCGCACGCCCTCCGGCGGCGCGTCGGCGACGATCCGCGCCACCAGGCGGCGCGCGTACTCCGCGAAGTCGTCGGCGGCGTGCCCCATGATCTTGAAGGTGTAGTCGAGCGGGTAGTCGAGCGCCGGCGCCGGCACGTCCCGCGTTCCTGAGCCGTCCTGCATGCCCGTAGCCTAGCGAGCGGCGGACGCCGAGGCCACCCGGGACGAATGCGCCGGCGCGCGTCCGGCGAGCGGCTCGCCAGGCAGGCTCGCGTATGGCGCGGCGAGCGGCCTCGTCACAGCAAGTTCGCCGCGAGCTCCGCGAGCGGGCTCCGCTCGCCCTTCGACATCGTGATGTGCCCCGCCAGCCGCTCGCTCTTGAACCGGTTCACCACGTGGATGAGGCCGTTGTTCGTCTGATCGACGTACGGGTTGTCGATCTGGTAGGGGTCGCCGGTGAGGACGATCTTCGTCCCGTCGCCCACGCGCGTGATGATCGTCTTCACCTCGTGCGGGGTCAGGTTCTGCGCCTCGTCGACGATGATGAACTGGTTCGGGATCGATCGGCCGCGGATGTAGGTGAGCGGCTCGATCTCCAGGATCCCGAGATCGAGGAGCTCGTGATAGCCGCGGCCGGCCTTCTTCTCCGAGCGCGACAGGTTCATGAGGTACTCGACGTTGTCGAAGATCGGCTGCATCCAGGGGTTCAGCTTCTCCTCGACCGAGCCCGGCAGGTAGCCGATGTCCCGCCCGAGCGGGAAGATGGGCCGCGACACGAGGAGCTTCTGGTAGACGCCGTCCTCCATCGTCTTCTGCAGCCCCGCCGCGATGGCGAGCAGCGTCTTGCCGGTGCCCGCCTTCCCGACGATGGTCACGAGCCGGATGTCGTCGTTGAGGAGCAGATCGAGGGCGAAGGACTGCTCCTTGTTGCGCGGACGGATCCCCCAGACGCCCTCCTTCGGCGTCTTGATGAGCTGCACGAACGCCTGCCGCGGGGCGCTGTACTTGCCGACCGCGGAGTGCTGGGGGTTCGCGCGATCCCGCAGGACGACGAACTCGTTCGGCGGAGGCGGGTCCCCCTCCGGCTGCCACGCGAGCGCGCCGTCGCCGTAGAACTCGTTCACGGCCTCCGACGACACCTCCACGTCGGCGACGCCGCTCCACAGCTCGTCGAGCTCGACCCCCTCGACGTCGTAGTCCTCAGCGTGGAGCCCGAGCGCGTCCGCGCGGATCCGGAGGTTCGTGTCCTTGGTGACGAACACGGTGGGGACGCCGCGATCGCGGTCGAGCAGCTCGAGGGCGACGGCGAGGATCTTGTCGTCGACCGAGTGCCCGTCGACGGCCACCGTGGGCGGCAGCTTCCGCTCGGCGACGAGCACGCGGATGTGTCCCTTGCCGTCGCCGATCGACACGCCCTCGCGCAGCTTCCCCTGCACGCGGAACTCGTCGAGGTACCGGGACACCTGGCGCGCGTTGCGGCCGAGCGTCGAGAGATCGCGCTTGAAGTTGTCGATCTCCTCGATGACGTAGATCGGGATGATGACGTCGTTGTCGCCGAACCCGAAGATGCTGCGCGGATCGTGGAGCAGGACGTTGGTGTCGAGGACGAAGTTCTTTTTCAAGCCTGGCCGGCCCCCCGCGGCATCCGCCTCGCGCCGCAGCGGCAGTGTAACCCGGTGCGGGGTCGAGCGGCCACCGGTCGAGGGCGCCGCCGCTACCCCGCCGCGCGCCGGGGCGCACCGATCGCGGCGGCGAGGACCGTCTGGTTCCGGCCGTGGCGCTTCGCGTGGTAAAGGCACGCGTCCGCCCGCTCGACGAGCTCCGGCTTCTTCGCGCCGTCCTCGGGCCAGGTGGCCACGCCCAGCGACATCGTGACGCGCAGCGGGCCCTGCTCCGTCTGGAACGTCACGGCCGCGAGGCGCTCCCGGATCCGCTCGGCGATGACCCCTGCGCCGGGCCCGTCCGTCCCTGGCATGACGATCGCGAACTCCTCGCCGCCGTAGCGCGCCACCACGTCGGTCTGGCGCGCCTCGCCCGCGAGCACGCGCGCGACCCCGCGCAGCACCTCGTCGCCGACCGGGTGCCCGTAGGTGTCGTTCACCGACTTGAAGTGGTCGACGTCGCACAGCAGGAGCGACAGGCGCTGGCCGCCGCGGGCCGCGAGCGCGAGGTGCTCGTCGAGCCGCGCCTGGAACGTGCGGTGGTTCGTGAGCCCGGTGAGGCCGTCGGTGGTGGCGAGCCGCTCGGCCTCTTCGTAGAGGCGGGCGCGCAGGATGGACTGGGCCGCCGCCCCGCCCACCACCAGCAGCTGGTGCATCTTGTCCTTCGCCGGCGCGCGGTCGTCGCGCGGACCGCCGGCGAGCGCGACCGTGCCGAGGACCTCGTCGCCCACGCGGAGCGGCACGACCCGCACCCAGCCGACGCCCTTGAGCGGCGTGGACGCGTCGAGCAGCGTCTGGCGCGAGAAGTCCGCGCTCTGCGCCGGCAGGGGCGAGTTCACCTCGACCACCTTCTGGACGAGCCCGTCGCCCGGCCCGAACCGCCTGCCCTCGATCGCCTTCCAGCGCTCTCCGTGGACGGCCACGACGCGGTGCACGCGCCCCCCGTCGCTCCGCTCGACGAGCGTCGCCGCCGCGAAGGCGAGCGGCACGAGCTCACCCGCGACCTGGACGATCTCCCGGCACACGTCCTCGGGCTTCTGGGTGCGGTTCAGGCGCTCGATCGCCTCGTAGAACCGCTCCTTCTCGTCCCGGGTGCTCTTGATGTCGACCATCACCCGCTCGGCCTCGAGCGCGCGGAAGATCTCCGCGCACAGCGTCTGGACGAGCTTCTCGTCCTCGTCGGAGAACGGGATGGGCTCGCTTCGGTCCGCGACGATGACGCCGCGCACGTGCCCGCCGCGGCGGTCGATGAGCGGCACGACCACGAGCGCGCCGGGCCGGGCCCCGTCCTCGTAGTAGGTCGCCACCTTGACCTCGCCGTGGAGCCGGATCGAGGTCCGGCGCACGATCGCCGCGCCGAGGGCGCCCTCGCGGGCCGAGACGGTGCGCGCGACGGAGTCGCTCGCGGTCCGGCACTCGCGGAGCTGGAGCCGCTCGCCCGCGTCGTCGACGAGGTACACCGCGCAGGTGCGGCTGCGGAGCGCGACCTCCGCGACCTCGAGCGCGCCGCGCATCGCGTTCTCGACCTCCAGCACCGAGGCCGCCGTCCAGCGCCCGTCGCCGTCGACCGCGGGCGCGGCCGTGCCGGAGGCCGTGAGCCGGAACTCGCGCGCGCGCTGCTCGAGCTCCTTGACCCGGCGCTCCACCGCCCGCTCCTCGGCGCGCCTCGACGAGCCCACCTGCGCCGCCAGCACCGCGTGGTAGAGCACCGCGAACAGCGTGACGAACCCGGCGCGCACGACGGCGGAGGGGAGCTCGTCGGCGTGACCCCCTCGCCCGAGCCACACGAGCAGCTCGAGCGCGACCGCCAGCACGACGAGCGCGAGCCCGATCTGCCGCGCCAGGAACGCGACCAGGAAGGCCATCACGAGGTAGATGAGCGGCTGGAGCGGCGAGTCCAGGTGACCGGCGCTCGCGGTCTGCGCCATCGCGTGGGCGGCCACGACGAAGAGCGCGCCGAGCTCGAGCTGCTCTCGCAAGGTCGCGGCCTCGCCGGCGGCGGCCCGGGCGGTGCGCCGCCACACGCCGGCCCCGAGGGCCAGGGCGAGCGCCGCCGTGCCGGCGGTCTGGGGCCAACCCGGCGCGGCGGCGTCGAACGCGCCGAGCACGACGAGCGCCCCCGTGCCGACGGTCACCGCCGGGGTCAGGCTGCGCACCAGGAGGCGCCCGGCGCGGCGGCGGGCGGGTGCACCGAAGGTCCCCCCGTCGCTGAAGAGCGCCGCGTAGAGGCGAACGAGCAGGGGCCGCGGGCGCTGCAGCGCGAGCCGGCGCCGGACGGTCGGCGTGGCGCCGATGGGGGCTCGCTGCGCCGCGCCGGGCGGCGGGCCGGTCATGGCCCGGCCTCCCGGCCCTGGCCCACCCAGTAGACGCGCTCACCGGGCCGCACGAAGCGGAGCTCCTCGCGCGCGGCGCGCTCGAGCGCGGACGCGTCCGTGCGCAGCGCGTGGACCTCGCGCGCGAGCCGCGCGTTCTCGGCGGCGAGCCGCGCGTTCTCGTCCTCCATGCGCCTGGCGTCCGCGTCCAGCCGCACGTACCTGCGGATCCCGTCGGGATCGACGGCGGACACCGCCCCGAGCAGCGCGAGCGCGCCGACGAACGCCCTCCAACCCCAGAGTCGGCCGCGTCTCCCGGACATCCGCTCCGGACGCTAGCAGCGGCGGCCGCGCCGTCCAGAAATCGACCGGTAGCGCCCGGGGAGATGACCCGCCCCCACACCTGTTCGAACGGGGGACTGCGTCCCCCGCCCCGCCGAGCGAAGCTCGACGGGGACCCACCCCCTGCTCGGCGGGGCCCGTGAACCTGCGCGCCCGCGTTCGCGGGTGCGCGCAGGTTCCCCGCCGGAGGGGCTTCGCCCCTCCCGCGCTTCGCGCGGGGCCCTCCCACGGCAACTGATCGAGGTAAGCGGCTGCGTCTGAACGGGGGACTGCGTCCCCCGCCCCGGGGGCTCGCTTCGCTCGCCTGTCAGCGAATCATGACCCGCCGGTCAGGACCCCTCCTTCTTGAGCTGCTCGGCGAGGTAGTTCTGCGCCCCGACCTGGTCGATCGCCGTGAGCTGCGTCTCGAGCCAGTCGGCGTGCTCCTCCTCGCCCTCGAGGATGTGCTCGAGGAGCTCCGCCGAGCCGTTGTCGCCCTTGTCGCGGGCCAGCGCGATGCCGCCGTTCAGGACGCCGATCGCGTCCGTCTCGAGCGCGAGGTCGAGCTGGAACATCTCCGGGACGCTCTCGCCCACGTTCACCTTGTTGTAGCGCTGCACGTTGGGGAGGCCGTCGAGGTAGAGGATGCGCGCGATGAGCGCGTCGGCGTCCTTCATCTCGTCGATGGACTCGTGCCGGAACTTCTCGTACAGCCGGTCGTACCCCCAGTTCTCGCAGATGCGCGCGTGCAGGAAGTACTGGTTCACCGCGGTGAGCTCGTTCGTGAGCACCTGGTTCAGCAGATCGATGATCGCGGGATCGGCCTTCACGTCGGTCTCCTCTCCCTGGAAGGCGCTGGCGCGCGCTCTCGAGGCGCGCCTGATATAGGAGCCGCCTGCGCATGGCGGCAATCGTCCTCCTCCTCGTCACCCTCGCCCGCCCCGCCGAGGGCGTCGTCACCGAGACGCGCCCCGCGATGGGCAGCGTCGCGAGCGTGACCCTCGCCGGAACGACGCCGGCGGCCGCCGCGCCGGCGATCGAGGCGGTGTTCGCGGTGTTCCGGCAGGTGGAGTGGTCGATGAACGAGTGGCGCGAGGGCTCGCCGCTCGCCCAGCTGAACGCCTGGGCGGGGCGCGGCTGGGTGCCGCTGCCGGGCGATCTCTGCGAGGTCCTGGCGCTCGCCAAGCACGCGGCGGTCCGCACCGGCGGCCGCTTCGATCCGACCTGGGCGGCGCTCTCGGACCTGTGGCGCTTCGACGGGAACGCGCGCGGCCCCCCGCCGGACGACGCGGTGCGGGCGCGCTGCGCGCTCGTCGATCATCGCCTGCTCGAGCTCCGCCCGCGCGGGACCGCGTGCGAGGCGCGCCTCGCCCGCCCCGGCATGCGGGTGGGGCTCGGCGGGCTCGCGAAGGGCTGGGCGATCGACGCCGCCGCGCGCGCCCTCCGCGCCCGGGGACAGCGGGACTTCCTGCTGCAGGCGGGCGGCGACCTCTACGCAGCGGGCACGCGCGGCGGACGGCCCTGGCGCGTCGGCGTGCGCGACCCGCGCGGTGGACCGCTCGACGAGCTCGCCGAGGTGGAGGTCCGCGATCGCGCGTTCTCGACGAGCGGCGACTACGAGCACGCGTACGTCGTGAACGGCCGGCGCTACCACCACCTCATCGACCCGCGCACGTGCCAGCCGGCGACCGCCTCACGGGCGGTGACGATCCTCGCGCGGCGCGCGGTGGACGCCGAGATCCTGGGGAAGTCGCTGTTCATCCTCGGCGGAGCGCCCGCCCTGCGCGAGGCCTCCCGCTGGGGAGCCGAGGCCCTGGTCGTGGACGCGGACGGCTCGGTGCTGGCGACGCGCGGCCTCCGGAGGGCCCTGCCCGCGCGCTGGCGCCCGAGCGCCGCGCCGCGTTCTCGCTAGGGCGTCTTCAGCCGGTCCGCGGCGGCGCGGAGCGGGACGGTCTCGGCGGACGTGTCCTCCCGGTCCTGGACGGCCACGCACGGCGCACGGCAGGGCTCGGCGAGGATCCGCGCGATGCTCCCGCGACAGCAACCGCAGCACGTGCCGGCGCCGGTCGCGGCGCCCACCGCCTCGACGGAGGCCGCGCCCGCGTCGCGCGCCGCCCGGATGGCCCGGTCGGACACCGCCCGGCAGATGCAGACGATCACTCCGCGATCTCCTCCGCCGCTCCGGCGGCGGTGTCGGCCCGCGCCGGCTCCTCGGCGCGAGCGGGAAGGAACACGGCGCCGAGGAGCGCCGCCCACGCGAGCAGCGTGAGCTCGAGGAGCCCGAACGCAGCCACCTTCACCGGCGCGAGCGCCGGCCCGAGGTAGCGCACCCCGAACGACGCGGCGACCCCCGCGAGCGCGGCGCCGAACGAGAGCGCCGCGAGGCCGCGCGCGGCGCGGGCGGGGAGCGCCCGCGCGAAGCTCACGACGTGCACCACCGCGAACAGCACGAGCGGGATCGCGGCGAGGTGAGGCACCGCGACCTCCAGCAGCCCGGCGAGACTCTTCGGCGCCGCGAACCGCGCTGCGTCACCGAGGTAGAACGCGCGGACGCCCGCGGGGCTTCCCCCGAGCTTCAGCGCGAAGAGGGCCGCCGCGCTCGCGGCCTGCACGACGAGGAACGCCGCGAAGGCGAGCGCCGGGACCCGGAACGGCGCGAGGCGGGGATCACGCACGGGCGTCCCTCCCCACCCGCGCCTGCGCCACGGCGACCGCGACGAGGAGCGCCCACATGGAGGCGCTGGCGAGCACGGTGGTCGCGACCCGCAAGGCGCCGAGCCCGGGCCGCGCGGACACCGCGAAGGGCGCGAACAGGTCGGCGAGCGTGGCGGCGAAGGCCGCGAGCACGAGCCCCCCGCGCACGCCCTCGAGCCGCGGCGCCACGGCGGCGAGCGCCGCGAGCATGAACAGCACGAACCCGTACACGAACGCGCCGACGTGGACCTCCTCCCAGAGCGCCGCCGCCGTGAGCGGCTCCCCGCCCTCCGCCCCGCGGTAGAAGGCCTCCACGTCCGCCGGCGAGAGGCCGCCCGCCTGGAGCCGCTGCGCCGCGAGCCCCGCGAGCGCCAGGGCCGCGAAGACGAGGAACAGCGCGACGGGGGGCCGCGCGCGGCTCCCAGCCGCCGGCTGCTGGACGAGCCACCTCATCGCCCCACCCCCATCGCCTCACGCAGCGCCTGGAGCAGCCAGCGCGACTCCTCGGCCACGCCCCGCGCGGTCAGCGTCGCGCCGCTGATCGGCGCGAGATCCTGGCCCACCGCGAGCCGGTCGGCGGGGCCCTTCCCCTCGAGCTGCGCGAGCCAGCGCTCGCTCGGGCGGTACTCGGACGGCTCGAGGAACGCGAGCACGGTGATCTTGCGCAGGCGCCCATCGGGCTCGAACGCGATGGAGAGCGTCTCCCGCTTGGTCCGCACCACGTGGCTGTGGATGACGGCGTAGCCGACCACCTCGGCGCCGCGACGCGCGGTGTAGAACGTGACGAGGCGCTCGCGGACGCGCGCACGGGCGAGCCGCTCGATGCGGCCGACCATCTCGTCGGTCAGGATCACGTCCTTCGCCTCGACCGCCTCGGCGGCCGGGAACACCGCGCGGATGGCGGCCTCCTCCTTCCCGGCCACGGCGGCCGCGCGGGCGCCCGTGACGGGGAGGAGGAGGGCCGCGGCGAGGAGCGCCGCGCGGCCGGTCGATGCGGGTCTCGGTCGGTGCATGGCGCCCGCTCGCATGCCTCAGAACACGTACCCGACGCCGAGGTTCACCTGGTCCGCCGTGGTGTCCGCCTCCGTGTCGGTGCGCTGGTAGTCGGCCTTCACGACGACGTTGGGGATCGGCTTGTAGGTGAGGCCGGCCGTCCAGAGCTTCTCGTCGAGCGCCGCGTCGCGCGCGAAACCCGCGGGGACCCGGTCGTGGAGGTCCAGCGCCTCGTAGCGCACGAACGGCGAGAGCGACTGGCCGAGCTCGGGCAGCGCCACCGCGAGCACGTCGTAGGCCGCCTCGACGTAGCCGCCGCGCGTGCGCGACCCGAGCACGAGGCCGCCGCCCTGCAGCGCGGAGAGCCGGCCCGCGTCGTCGAGCCAGCCCATCGCGTAGAGGCCCCGGAGCTGGAGCCCGCGCCAGGCGAGCTGCGCGTGCGCCTCCGCGAGCGTCACGTCGGCGCGGATCGTGCCCTCGGCGTCCTTCGCGCCCTGGCCCGCGCGGCCGCGGTAGACGGAGCCCGCCACGTCGAGCGGACCGCGCGCGTAGCCGACGCTCGCGACGCCCGCGAAGCTCTCGGCGGGCGCCTCGCCGCCGCCGGTGCGGGCGCCGCGCAGCCAGCTGCCCGAGGAGAGATCGCCGCTCTGGCCGTTGAGGCCGACGAGCGCGTACGCCTTGTAGCGGACCGGGCCGACCGCGCCGTGGACGCCGAGGCCGTTCTCGTTCCAGGTGGACGGGATGAGGTTCCGCTCCACCTCCGGCCGGAACACGCCGTTGAAGAACGGCGGCTCGTGCAGCTCGTTCAGGAAGCCCATCGGCACGAGCACGTTGCCGACGCGGACGCCGACGGCGTCGGAGAGGAGGAAGTCGAGGTACGCGAACTCGACGGAGAGCTCGTGCTGGTGCTCGTACTCGATCTCGGCGTTGAAGAGGATCTTCGGCGTGAAGCGGTAGCCCGTGTAGAGGATCACGCGGTAGAGGTCCGAGTCGGACGGTCCCCCGGAGAGGCGGTTCCGGTAGAACAGCTCCCCGTAGCCGCCGATGGAGAGCCCCTTCGGCGCGAAGTACACCTTCGACGCCGCCGGGCCCATCCCGGCGTACGAGGCGTACTCCACGTCCTTGAGGCCCATCTCCAGCTTGAGGCGCCGCAGCTCCTCCGCGAGCGCCTTCACCTCCTCCTTCGTGGCGGCCTCGCCCTCGCCCTTCGCGGCGGGCGCGTCCGACTTCCCGGCGCTCGCCGGCGCGGGGGTGGCGGGGGCGGCGTCGTCCGCGCGGGCGCCCGCCGAGGCGAGCAGGACGGCCACGACAACCATGATCTTGACTTGCATTCTCACTTGTGGCCCGCGACGGGGCTCTCTCCTGCGCCTTTCCGGGTGGGGACTCGAGCTGCGCTTCGGCTACGACGAACGAGCCTCGACGGGCTTCACGTAGATCTCGCCCGCGATCTCGGGATCGAGGGCGATGGTGGTCTCGCCGACCTCGATGACGTACGACGGCGAGCGCTGGTGGAGCCGGATGGTGCTGCCGGGGATCACCCCCAGCGCGGCGAGCCGATCCATCCGGTCGTGGAACTTGGGCGCGATGAACACGATGCGGCCGGACGCGCCGAGCTCGAAGCTGCGGAGCCCCGTCACGAAGGGCCGGACCGTCTTCTGGTAGGTGCCGCAGCAGCCGCCCGGGGGGATGGGCTTGCCGTGGGGGCAGGTCGGGGGGTGGCCGAGCAGCGTGCAGACGGAGTCGGTCGCCTCGGGCGAGAGGATGTGCTCGAGCTCGCACGCCTGCTGCTCCGTGACGCCCTCCGCCAGATCGAGCACGTCGCGGAAGAGCCGCTCCGCGAGCCGGTGCCGGCGCACGACGTCGCGGGCGCGCCGCTCGCCCTCCTCCGTGAGGTGGACGTGCGCCCCCTCGAGCCGGAGGAGGCCCGCGCGCGCGAGCTCCTCGAGATCCGCGCGGCCCGCGCCCGGCGCGTGCTCGGCCTCCGCCGCCGCCAGGATCTGGTCGGCCGCGTCGCGGCCCGCCTCGCGCTGGGTGTAGGCGGTCTCCAGGATCTCCTCGAGCCGCCGCGTCGCCGTCCCATTATTCACGGAGAGTCGCTCCTCCCGTCCTTGTCGCGCTTGAGCCGGTCGATGAGGCGCCGGAGGCCGCCGGCGAGCCCGGCCTCCTGCGGGAAGCTGTAGCTGCACGAGGGGCAGCACACGACGCGGCAGCCCTTCGCCATCGGGCAGCTCGGGCGGCACCCCTGCCCCATCGCGTCGAAGCGGGTCCCGCACAGCGGGCACGTCTCGATCTTCTCGACGAGGGCCGCCACCAGCGCCTCCTAGTACAGCCACCGCATGAGCTGGTTCACCACCGCGCCGACCCCCACCGCGAACGGCACGATGAACCCCATGATCGCGACGCCCGTCTTCCAGCCGCGCTCCTTCAGGATCATGAAGAAGTTCGCGATGCAGGGGACGAAGAGCGTGATCGTGACGAGCGCCACGACGATCTCGATCTGCATCGAGCGGGTGAGCCCGCCGCCGTCCATGAACGGCTGGTAGTGGAGGAACAGGCCCGCCGCGGCGTAGTCGCGCCGCAGGAAGCCGAGGATGAACGCGGCCGCGGCCTCCTTGGGCAGGTCGAGCAGCCCGACCACGAGCGGCGACGCGGCGCGCTCGAGCAGCGCCAGCCCGCCGAACCGGTCGAGCAGGTAGAGGATGAGCGTGCCGACGATGAAGAGCGGCAGCGCCTCGCGCAGGTACCACTCGATGCGCGCGAGCGTCTTCACCGCGATGTTGCCGGCCTGCGGCACGCGCAGCGGCGGCAGCTCGAGCATGAAGTCCGAGCCGCGGCCGGGCAGCACCTTCGCCGCGAGCCAGCCGACGAGGAACAGCACGAGCAGCACCGTGGCCCCGAACCAGGCCGTCGCCGCCACCGGGAGCTTGGAGGTCATGGCGAAGATGACCGCCATCTGCGCGCTGCACGGCACGCCGAGCGCGAGCAGGAGCGTCACGATGACCCGCTCCTTCCGCGTCTCCATGATGCGCGCCGTCATCGTGGCCATCGTGTCGCAGCCGAGCCCGAGCACCATCGGCAGGACGGCCTTGCCGTTCAGGCCCATCCGCTTGAACACCTTGTTCAGCATGACCGCGAGGCGCGGCAGGTAGCCCGAGTCCTCGAGGATGCTGAACGCGATGAAGAACGTCGTCACGATCGGCAGCACGATCGCGATGCCGTAGGACAGGCCCATCGAGACGATCCCGTACTTCCCGATGAGGATCCCGTTCTGCGTCACGGCGTCGGCGCCGGGGGGACCGACGAGGAAGCTCTCGAAGCGGCCGTCCGGTACGAGGAACCGCACCGCGGCGGTGATCCACGGCACGAGGTAGTTCGCGAAGACGGTGTTCTCGAGGAAGTCGACGAGCGTCCCGGCCCCCAGCACGCCCACGAACTCGTACGCCGCGAAGAGCACGACGGCGAGGATGGGGATCCCCCACAGCGGGTGCGTGGACCAGGTGCCGAGCTTGCGGCCGAGGCCGCTCGCCGCGGTGGCGCCGCCCCGCGTGACGACCGCGTCGTGCAGCCGGTCGGCCGCCGCGAGCCGCTGGCGCGCGACCACGAAGCGGAGCGACTCGGGGTAGCGTGCCGCCACGGTGCGCCGGATCGCGTCGATCCGGGCGAGGTCCGCCTCGGAGACGTGCGCGGCGAGCTGCGGGCGGAGCGACTCGTCGCCCACGAGCGCCATGACGGCGAGCGCCCGGGCGCCGAAGCCGCCGCGCGGCATGAGCGGCGTGATCTCCGCGAGCGCCGCCTCGATCGCGTCGTCGTAGCGGGGCCGGAAGGGCGAGGCGCGGCCACCGGCGGCGATGCGCTGCTGCAGGGCCGCGAGCCCCTGCCGCTGGACCGCCACGGTCGGCACGACGTCGATGCCGAGGTCGCGCGAGAGCCGCTCCACGTCGATGTGGAACCCGCGGCTCGCCGCCTCGTCCGCCATGTTGAGCGCGAGGGTGAAGGGGATCTCCGCCTCGGCGAGCTGCGTCGCGAGCAGGAGCCCGCGCCGGAGGTTCTTCGCGTCGCAGACCTGCACGGCCGCGTAGCCGCGCTCGGAGAACAGGATGTCGCGAGTGACCTGCTCGTCCTCCGACATGGGGATGAGGTTGTTCGTCCCCGGCGTGTCCATCACGTGCCAGGGCTGCCCTTCGATGGTGGCCGAGCCGCGCGTCACCTCGACGGTCGTCCCCGGGTAGTTCGAGACCGTGACGTACTTGCCGGTGAGCGCGCCGAACAGCGCGCTCTTCCCGACGTTGGGGTTGCCGACGAGGATGATGGCGCGGTTCGCCGCGACCACCTGCTTCTTGTCGAGCTCGCCGGCGCGCGCGGCGGCCGGAGCCGGGGCCGGAGGGGTCACGCGCGCTCCTCGCGCACGGGGGTGGCCTTCCGGCAGCGGGCGCAGCGGCCGTACAGCTCGAGCTTGTGGCTCTCGACCTCGAAGCCGTGCCGGCGCGCCACCGTCTCCTGCAGCGACTCGATCTTCTCGTTCGCGAACTCCACGATGTCGCCGCAGCCGGTGCAGATGAGGTGATCGTGGTGGGCGCGCCCCGCCGAGGGCTCGTAGCGCGTCTGGCCCTCCCCGAACTGGCGCGCCGAGGCGAGGCCGCAATCGACGAGGAGCTTCATCGTCCGGTACACGGTCGCGACGCTCACGCGAGGGTCGTCGCGCCGCGCGTGCGCGACGAGCTCCTCGACCGTGACGTGACCGCGGACGGCGAAGAAGGCCTGCGCGATGCGCTCGCGCTGCCGCGAGTGCTTGAGGCCCTTGCGCTCGATGTACGCGGCGAGCTCGGCCGCGGCGGCGCCCGCGTCCTGCGGGCGATCGTGCCCGCGCGTCCTGCTGCCCCGGAGGTCGTGATCGGCGTCGGTCATCCTGATAACGATTCTCAGTATCAGACTGACGCCGCCCAGGCAAGCCCCTGCGGTGTCGTCCGCCGCCGGCGGGGCTCAGCGCTCCGGCGCGGCGTCGCGCCAGTACTCCCGCCAACGCGCCGCAGCCCCGGGCCCTTCCCCGCCCGCGTCGCGTCCGGCCAGCGCCACGAGGGTGGCGTGCGCCTCGCGGCGGACCTCCGGCGCGGGGTCGTCGAGCAGCTCGATCAGGCGCGGGACCGCTCGCACGCCTGCCTCTCGGGGGCGGTGGCGAGCGACCTCCGCGGCGAGCGCGCGGGTGGCCGGATCGGCCGACCGGAGCGGTCCGGCGAGCTCGACGGGAGGCGCGAGCTCGACCCGGTAACCCTGCGCGAGCTCGAGCACGACCCCGGTGATGACGGCCAGGACGAGCACCATCAGCCCGACCTGCACGAGCGCCTTCCCCGCCGAGTACCTCCCGGCGCGCACCAGCACGAAGCGGTACGCGGCGTAGCCCCCGATGAAGAGCGCGAGGACCACCGCCGGGACCGCGAGCGCCGCGCGAGGCCAGCCGCTCCCGGCGACGGATCGCGCGAGCTCCGGCACGCCGAGGAGCGTCAGCGCGGTGGCGGCGAAGAGCAGCGCGAAGAGGATCCAGCGGAGGGAGCGGACGGCGGCGGGGATTCGGCCGGTCCCGCCGTCCTTCATCCCGGGTGACATGCGCGGCAGTGAACCACGCGCGCGGGCGAGCGGCAACCGCGATCGCCTGGGATCCTTGACTCGGGCGGCGCCCCGGCGCACGTTCCGCCCGCCATGGCCGAGATCGACCCCGAGCTGCTCGAGCGTGTCGCCCGCTGGTGCGCCGAAGCCGGCCGCCAGGCCGGGACGCGAGAGATCCGCGCTGCCCTGTCGCCGCTGTCCTGGGACGAGCTGCTCGCCGCGCGCGCCCTCCTCGCGGATCCGCCTCCCGCGGCGCCGCTCGGCCCGTACGCGCTCGCCGACATCGCGCGCGGAACGCCCGCGGACACCGCGGCGGAGCGTGAGCGCGAGGCCCGCTACCCGCGGGAAGCGGCCGACGAGCCCGTCGCGCCGGCGCCCCCCGCCGCCGCCGCCGCGTCCGACCAGCCCGTGCCTCGCGCGAAGCCGGGCCGCGGCCGCAAGAAGCCCGGGATCGTCGTCCACCGTGCGCGCGATCGCGTGGAGGTCGCCCCGGAGCCTCCGCCGCCTCTCCCCGCGCTCGACGACCTTCGCCGCGACGAGGGCCGCGCCGTGCTCGAGCGGCTCCTGCGCCGCCACGGCGCGCGCCGCGCCGCGATCCTGGCCGAGCTCCAGGCCGGCTGGCGCGGCCCCGGCGGCGCGACGCCCACCGACGCCGATCTCGCGGCCCTCATCGATCACCACGGCCTCGCCCGCGTGTTCGAGCGGCGCGAGCACGACGAGCTCTTGCACGCGCTGCGCGCGGCCGCCGGATCCCGCGCCGCCGCGGCCGCGGCGCTGGGGCTCGACGAGGCCGGGCTCGACGCCGCCCTCGCCCGGCTCGGCGCCGCGGAGGACGCGGAGCGGATCCGCGAGGAGCGGAGGGCGGATCTCCGCTCCCGCGCGACGCTCTCGGAGCGGATCCACCTCCTGCTCGCGCAGGAGGAGCGGCTGCGGGATCTCGGGCTGCTGGAGGAGATCGAGGCGGATCTCCGAGCCCGCCTCCCCGAGCACCTCCGCGCGCTGCGCGCCAGCGGCGAGTCCCTCGGCCCGGCGCTCTCGCGGAGCCTCTCGTTGCCCTACGAGACCGTCGGGGCGCTCTCCCTGCGGTTCGGCCTCGACCTCGGGCCCGCCGACCTGGGCGCGGGCGCGCCGTCCGGCCCGACCGGCTCGGACCGCGGCCGGCGCGGAGCACCGCGCCACGAGGCCCGCCCGGGCGGCGGCGCTCGGGAGAGCCGCTCGCGCTTCGAGGAGCGGCGCCGGTTCGGCTCCGACCGCGCTCGAGACGGAAACGAGCGTACCGAGCGACGCGATCGTCCGCGGGCCGGAGGCCCGGAGCGGGCGCGCGGCTCCGCCGACTCCGTGAGCCCTCCCCCGTTCCGCCGCGGCGCCCCCGACGCATCGCGCTCCCGGGGTGAGCCCACCGGCGGGCAGCCGCGCGGACAAGATCGGCGCGGTCCGCACAAGGGATTCGGGCCGCGCTCGGGTCCCGGTTACCGCGGCGGATTTGCCGCTCGCACCGGCCCCGGCCCTCGCTCGGGCTTCGGACCTCGCTCCGGCTCTGGCCCCCGCACCGGCCCCGGTGGCCCTCGCACCGGCTTCGGCCCCCGCACCGGCCCCGGTGGCCCTCGCACCGGCTTCGGCCCCCGCACCGGCCCCGGTGGCCCTCGCACCGGCCCTGGCCCCCGCTCCGGCTTCGGCCCCCGGACCGGCCCCGGCCCCCGCACCGGTCCCGGTGGCCCTCGCACCGGCCCTGGCCCTCGCACCGGCTTCGGCCCTCGCACCGGCTTCGGCCCTCGCACCGGCTTCGGCCCCCGCACCGGCCCCGG
>NZ_JALCZC010000082.1:0-18985 GCF_022690805.1 Anaeromyxobacter sp. SG66 | reverse complement strand
GGGCGGCGGCCTCGCCGCGCGCGCTCGGCCGCGCTCAGCCCGCGCTGCCCCAGCCCCGCTCGACGGCGCGCGCGCCGCGGGCGAACGCCTCGGCGTTCACCGCGACGAGCGCAGGGCGCTTCTGCAGCGCCTGGCGGATGACGGCGAGGACGGTCTCGGCGGGGAAGAGCCCGGTGGCCCCCTGCAGCGCGCCGATGGCGACCACGTTCTTCACGAGCGGCTGGCCGAGCTCCGCCGCGATCTCGGAGAGGGGCACGCCCAGCGCGCGGACGCCGGGCGGGAGCGCGTGCGGCTCGCGGATCACGGAGCGGTCGTAGAGCGCGATCCCGCCGGGCGCGACCGTGGCCCCGAACTTGGCGAGGCTCGGGGCGTTGAAGGCGACGAGCGCGTGCGGCGAGGGCACGTCGGGGGAGAGCACCTGCGTGCGCGCGATCCGCACGTCGGCGTAGGAGGTGCCGCCGCGCGACTCCGGGCCGTAGCTCGGGATGTGCGTCGCGTCGAGCCCCTCGTTCACGGCCGCGTGGACCATCAGCATCGCCGCCGTCTGCGCGCCGTCGCCCCCCGAGCCGGCGAACTTGAGGCCGAGCTCGTCGCCGCCGAACGGCGTGGCGGGGAAGCCCTGCGCGTAGCGCGGCGCCTCCGCCTGCCGCGCGTCGATCGCCTCGAGCACCGCGTCCGCCGCGTACGTGGGCGTGCGCCACGCGTCGAAGCTCGCGGTCGCCGAGACGTCCTTCTTCACGCCCAGCGGGAAGACCGGGACCATCTTCTCCTTCACCCAGCGCTCCGCCTCCTCGGCGGAGAGGCGCAGGTGCGTCGGGCACTCGGCGAGCACCTCGACGAAGGAGAAGCCCTTCCCCTCCGCCTGGAGCTCTAGGCCCTTCTTCACCGCCTTCGCCGCGCGCACCCGCTGCTTCGCGTCGAAGAGCGCCACCCGCTCCACGTACACCGGGCCGTCGAGCTGGGCGATGAGCTCCGCCATCTTGAGCGGCAGGCCCATGGAGAGGTCGCGCCCGTGCGGCGAGGTGGTGGTCTTCTGGCCCATGAGCGTGGTGGGCGCGGTCTGACCGCCGGTCATGCCGTAGATCGCGTTGTTCACGAACACGACCGACAGGGGCACGCCGAGCTGCGCGGCGTGGAGGATCTCGGTGAGGCCGATGGAGGCGAGGTCGCCGTCGCCCTGGTAGCTCACCACCACGCTGTCCGGGTTCGAGAGCTTGTGGCCGAGCGCGACCGCGGGCGCGCGGCCGTGCGCCGCCTGCGTGTGGCCGACGTCCAGGTAGTAGTAGAGGAACACGCTGCAGCCGACCGGCGACACCGCGATGGTCCGGTCCTGGATCCCGAGCTCCTCGATGGCCTCGGCGAGGTAGCGGTGCACGAGCCCGTGGCCGCAGCCGGGGCAGTAGTGGGTGCTGCGCCCCTTGATGCCCTCGGCGTGATCGTGCCGCTCGAACCGCTCGTAGAAGACGCTCACGCCGTCACCCGCCTTCCCGCGGACTTCCGTACCCCCGCGGCGATCTCGAGCTGCGACGGCAGGATGCCTCCGTGCCGCCGCACGTGCTCGATGGGCACCTCTCCGCCGACGCCCGCGTGGCTCAGCGCGAGCCGGAGCTCGTCCTCGAGCTGCCCGTCGCTCGCCTCGACCACGACGATGCGGCGCGCCCGGCGGACGAGCGGGAGGAGCGCGGCGACCGGGAACGGCCAGACCGTCTGCGGGCGGAACAGCCCGACCCGCACGCCCTCGGCGCGGAGCGCGGCCACCGCCCCCGACGCCATGCGCGCCGGGGTGCCGCAGGCGACGACGAGCGTCTCGGCGTCCTCGCAGTGGAGGGTCTCGACGCGCTGCTCCGCGGCGGTCATGCGCGCGTACTTGTCGAAGAGGTGGAGGTTGTGGGCCTCCTGGTCCGCCTCGCGCAGCAGGATCGAGGAGTGGAGGTTCCCGCGGTGCGGGCCGTCGCCCGACACGGCCCAGCCCGGGAGCCCCGGCCGGACGAGCGCGCGCGGCAGCTCCACCTTGCCGGTCATCTGGCCGAGGTGCCCGTCGGCCGCGACCACCACCGGGTTCCGGTAGCGGAAGGCGAGCTCGAAGGCGAGCATCGTGAAGTCGAGCATCTCCTGCGGCGTCGCCGGCGCGAGCACGATGGCGTGCGTGCTCCCGTGGCCGAGGCCGCGGCAGGCGAGCTTCAGGTCCGACTGCTCGGGCCCGATGTTCCCGAGCCCGGGCCCGGCGCGCATCACGTTCACGAAGACGGCGGGGAGCTCGGCGCCGATGAGGTAGGAGACGCCCTCGAGCATCAGGCTGAAGCCGGGGGAGGACGTGAACGTCATCGTCCGCCGCCCCGCGCCGGCCGCGCCGTACATCATGTTGACGGCCGCGACCTCGCTCGGCGCCTGGACGAAGCTGCCGCCCAGCGCGGGCAGGAGCTTCGCCATGAGCTCGGCGCCCTCGGTGGACGGCGTGATCGGGTAGCCGAAGAAGTGGCGGCAGCCGGCGAGCAGCGCGCCGATGGCCGACGCGTGCGTGCCCTTCACGACGAGCGGGGGCGAGTGCGGCAGCGGCACCCGCGCGTCCGGCTCGTCCGGCGGGGGGACGAAGCGCGCGCGCGGCGCCACGGCGGCGGGCTCGCGCGCCGCCCCCGGGAGCGCCATCTCGAGCCCGTACGGCTCGGGGCACGCCTCGGCGCACAGCCCGCAGCCGTTGCAGGCGTCGAGGCTCAGGACGATGGGGACGAGCCCGGAGAGCTCGTTGATGTCGGTGCCGGGCGCGATGCAGGCGCGCGCGCAGGCCTCCCGACATCTGCCGCAGCCCTTGCAGCACTCCTCGTGGAGCACCGGCATCTCACGGACGTCGACGTGAGCCACGCGACCTCCTCCTGCCGCCCGATCGAAGCGGCGCCTGCGGAAGACGGCGACACCCTACTCGCGGTCGGGGGAGGAATCCAAGTGCGTCGGGAAGAGACCTCGTGCCCGGCCGGGCCCGGGTCCGGCGAGGACGCCCATCCCTTGGAGGCGCAACGAGATCCGGGGCCAGCCGCCCGTGCGCACCGGCCGTGCCTGCGCACGCCGGCGCCGACAGCGATCGACGCGCGGTTCTCCGGAGACCGCGAGAGGAGTGGAGCGAGACGGGCGCACTCCGATGGATCGTCGTCCGCTGCGCAAGCTCGCGGACGCGGGCGCTCCGGGAGCCGCTCCGCGCCGCCTTCGATCACCTGTGCGCGGGAGCTCGCGAGGCTCGAGCTCTCCTGCTCGTCGCCTGACTCCGACCTCGGGAGCCCCGGACGTACGAAAGCCCGGCCCCTCTCGCGAGGAACCGGGCTTTCATCTCAGACGTGAAGCGGCTTACAGCGGGCGGACGTTCGCCGCCTGGAGGCCCTTCGGGCCGCGCTGAACGTCGAACTCCACCTTCTGACCCTCGGCGAGGGTGCGGAACCCCTGCGCCTGGATCGCGGTGTGGTGGCAGAACACGTCCTCGCCACCGCCGTCCTGCGTGATGAACCCGAAGCCCTTCGCGTCGTTGAACCACTTCACGGTACCGGTCGCCATTACTCTTACTCTTTTCTTCTGAATCGGCGGCATTGAGTTGCCGCGTCGATGCGCCTCGAAACGAGGCCGCCGAGGTTTAACCCAGCGCGCGCTCCGCGTCGAGCGTACTCGCGGGGGAGTTTCGTTCGGCCGGCGGGACCCTCTCCGTCCGGGCCGTCGGGGGCAGGGTCGCGTCGGGAGCGATATCGCGCTCGTTTGCCGGGGGGAACGGGGGCCCGCGAGCGCAGCGCCGGCTCGGCCGGCGTCTCTCCGGCCACCGCCAGTCACGACGATTTAGTCAATGATGTCAGCATGATACGCGGCATGGCGGGCCGCCCGCCCGCCGTTGCAGCATGCGACCGCACGCGGATCGCCCTTGCGCGGGCGCGGGCCCGGGGCGCACCGGACCTATGCGAAGGCCTGCCGCCGGAGGGCAGCGGCGGCCACGGCGGCCGCTCCGGTGGACCCACGCCCGGGACGACGGTGGCCCTCCGGAACCGGTGCCGCGACGGCAGCGACCGAGCTCCCTCCTCGCGATCGGGCTCGCGGCCGCTCACCTCGGTCGTACACCTCAGGTGAATGTTGCCCACGGGGAAGGGCGTGCTCGCGATGGCTGAGCGGCGGGCGGAGCGGTCCGAGGGCGCGATCGGCTCCGGCGCGAGCGCTCGCCTGCCGCCCTCCCCTGCCGGGCCGAGGCAGGGGAGATCTGACCGCGCTCAAGCTCTGCCCCCCCGCTTTCGTGACATCCTCCCCGTTCCCGAATCGTTCGAGCCGCAACGAGCCCGAGCGGCGGCGCGGAGGAACCATGCTGAAGTGGACGCCGTCCCTGGCCGTGGGCATCGTCGAGATCGACGAGCAGCACCAGGAGCTGTTCCGGCGCGCCGAGCGGTTCGTGGCGAGCCTCGACACCGCGGATCGCCAGGAGATCGGGATCCTCCTCTCCTACCTCCGCATGTACTGCGTCACGCACTTCGGCGCGGAGGAGGCCTGGATGCGCGACGTCCGCTACGAGGGCTACGCCGAGCACAAGGCGGAGCACGACCGCTTCGTGAAGGACATCCTGCGGATGTCCGACGAGCACGAGCGACGCGGCGGTCCGGGGCTCGAGGCGATGAAGATCGGGACCTATCTCTCGCGCTGGCTGAAGGACCACCTCACGCGGACCGACTCGGCGTTCGCGCGCTTCCTCCTGTCCCAGTCCGCCTGACGGGCGCGGCGCGCTCCGGCCGCTCCCGGCCGAGGCCGCCACCCCGGGCGACCCCGCCCTGGGCGGGGAGCGGCTCCTCCGACGGTGCTCTACTCGGTGCGTGGCGTGCGGCGCGAGGCGCCGCGCTCCGGCCCGACGACGCGGGCGGAGCGGCGCGCGGGCGCCGGGACGGTTCTCCATGGCGGCGCTGCACGAGGCGCGGTTCTACGAGCGGCGGCCGGACGACGAGGTGCGCTGCACCCTCTGCCCCCACGACTGCCACATCCGCGCCGGCGGGCGCGGCGCGTGCGGCGTCCGCTTCAACGTGCGGGGCACGCTCTACACCCTCGTCTACGACCGGGTGGTGTCGCGCGGCGTCGATCCCATCGAGAAGAAGCCGCTCTTCCACTTCCTCCCGGGCTCGCTCGCGTACTCCATCGCCACGGTCGGCTGCAACCTGCGCTGCGCGTTCTGCCAGAACTGGACGGTGTCGCAGTGGCCGAAGGAGCACCTCCCGCGCACGATCGACGCGCGCGGGAACCGCGAGGCGACCGAGCTCGTCTGCCCGCAGCTCGCGGCCGCGGCGAAGGCCGTGGTGGGCGAGGAGATCTCACCCGAGGAGATCGTCGAGCGCGCCCTCGCCAGCGGCTGCCGCTCGATCGCGTACACGTACACGGAGCCCACCGTGTTCTACGAGCTCGCCCACGACACCGCGGTGCTGGCGCGGGCGCGCGGCCTCAGGAACGTGTTCGTGACGAACGGCTTCATCTCCGAGGCGCCGCTGCGCGAGATCGCGACGGTGCTCGACGCGGCCAACGTGGACCTGAAGTTCTTCGACCCCGAGAGCTACCGCCGGGTGAGCCGCGCCCGGCTCGAGCCGATCCTGGAGGCGATCCGCCTGTACCGCGCGCTCGGCGTCTGGGTGGAGGTGACGACGCTCGTCATCCCCGGCGTGAACGACTCGGACGCGGAGCTGCGCCAGATCGCGGAGTTCGTCCGCTCGGTCGGCCCCGAGGTGCCGTGGCACGTGTCCCAGTTCTACCCGGCGTACAAGATGCTCGACCGGCCGTTCACGCCGGTCGACACCCTCGACCGCGCCGCGCGGATCGGCCGCGCCGCCGGGCTCCGCCACGTCTACGAGGGGAACGTCCCCGGCTCGGATGGAGAGACCACGCGCTGCCACCTGTGCGGCGCGCTCCTCGTGGAGCGCTACGGGTTCCACGTGCTCCGGAACCGGGTCGAGAACGGCTGCTGCCCGGCCTGCGGGACGCGGGTGGACGGCGTCGAGATGTCGCCCGCGCCGGCGTGGCGCGCGTGACGGCGGGAGGATGCCATGCGGCTCGCCGCGCGAGCGGCCGTGGGCGCCGCGGCGATCGCGCTGGCGGGCGGCCAGTGCGGCGTCGGTGGTGAGGGCGAGCTCGCCTGCCTGGAGGCGGTCGCCCGCCTCGATGCGTGCTGCCCCGGGCTCGACGCGACCCTCTTCGCCTGCGGGGACGGCGAGGGCCACGCCTCGGGCTGCGTCGTCTCCTACACCTCGCCCGCGCTCGGCCTCGACGAGAGCCGCTGCATCTGCGCCCGCTCCTGCGCCGACCTGCGCGACGGCGGGATCTGCTCGCGGGCGAGCCGGACGGCCCCGGGCGGAGCGCACCCGCCGCCGCTCTGTCCGTGAAGCAGGCGTCCGTCAGCGGCCACGCCGCATCGGGACGAACTGCACGGGCGCGAGGCGCTCCTCGAGCAGCCCGCCCGGCAGCTTCTTCACGACCACCAGCGTCTGGACTCCGCCCGCCGGCCCTGCGGGATAGACGATCCTCCCCCCCTCCGCGAGCTGGGCGAGGAGCGGCGGGGGGAGCCGCTCCACGGCGCAGCTCACGACGATCGCGTCGAAGGGCGCCGCCTCCGGCCAGCCCTGGAAGCCATCCCCGGCGCGGAGGTGCACGTTCGCGTAGCCGAGCTGCCGGAGCGTCTCGACGCTGCGCGCGTGCAGCTCCGGCTCGAGCTCGATCCCGTACACCTCCGCCGCGGCGCGGGACAGCACCGCGGCCGCGTAGCCCGAGCCCGAGCCGACCTCGAGGACGCGCTCCCCGCCGCGGAGCGCGAGCGCCTGCGCCATGAGCGCGACCACGTAGGGCTGGCTCACGGTCTGCCCGCGCCCGATGGGGAGCGGCTCGTCCTCGTACGCGTACGCGCGCCACTCCGGCGCCACGAAGCGCTCGCGCGGCACCTCGCGCATGGCCGCGAGCACCCGCGCGTCGCGGATGCCGCGCCCCGCGAGCTGGTCGTCCACCATCCGCGCCCGCGCCGCCTCCGGGGACGCCGCGGGACGCGCCGGGCCGGCGCACGCGCCCTCCCGGGCCCCCGCGGCGAGGAGCAACGTGAGGATCGAGAGGAGCGCCCGGACGAGCATGCGAGCCTCCGGCGAGGCCGTGCGTCCCGGAGATCACCTCACGATCCTCGCGCCCCGTCGCGCGTTCTCGTGGGGTCCCCGCGGGGTCATGCCGACCGCCCGCACGCCCGGTCCCACGCCGCCCCGGCTCCGGCCGAGACGCCCCGCGCGAAGGGCCGCGCCGGCCGCCGCGGAGCGCAAGAATGAGATCGTGACCCCGTCCTTCGTCACCCGGCTGCTCGCGCTGGCGCTCGTCCTGTTCATCGGGATCGCCTCCGCCGTGCTCCTCTGGGACGGGATCGCCGGGCTCGCGCCGGGCGGCGGCGCCACGGCGCACGCGTGGCGCGCGCGGGCGCGGCTCGCGGTGGGCGTCCTCGGGTTCGCGATGGCGCTCTGGATCGTCCTCGGGATGCTCACGCACGCGCACTAGATGGACCGGCCCTTCCATCGCCGGCTCGGCCGGCGCAGCTTCCTCGCGGGCGCGCTCGGCGCGGCGTCCGCGGCCGCCCTCTACGCCACCTCCGGGGGCGCGCGCTCGACGCCCGCGGGCGCGCGATCGCACGCGCTGCCGGACTCGCCGAGCCCGCCCGCGAAGAGCACCGTGGCCGTGGTGCGTCCGTCCGCCTCGCCGAGCCTTCGCGCCGCGGTGGAGGAGGCCGTCCGGCTCGCCGGGGGCCTCGGGTTCATCCGCCCCGGGGACTCCGTCCTGCTGAAGCCCGCCGTGAACAGCGGGAACGCCTACCCCGCGACGACGGATCCCGAGGTCCTCCAGATCGTCGCCCGGCTCGTGCTCGAGGCCGGCGGCGCGCCGTTCGTCGCGGACCGCACCATGTTCCTGCACTCGACCCGGGCCGCGTTCGAGCGCACCGGCATCCTGGACGCGGCGCGCTCGCTCGAGATCCCCTGCCTCGCGCTCGAGGACGCGGACGTCGCCTGGGTTCGCCACCCGCTCGCGGTGAACTGGCCGGACCGGACGCTCCGCATCTACCGCCCGGTGCTGGCCGCCGACCACATCATCGGGCTCTGCACGCCGCGGACGCACTCGCGGGGCGACTTCACCATGGCCATGAAGAACGCGGTCGGGATCGTGGACGGCGCGGCCCGCGTCCGGATGCACCTCGGGTCGGGCCTGCGCGCCCGGCTCGCCGAGATCTCGCTCGTCGCACGTCCCTCGCTCGTCCTCCTCGACGGCCGCGCGGGCTTCGCGGACGGCGGGCCCGACCAGGGCGACCGCTGCAGGCCCGACGTCATCGCGGCGAGCACGGACCCGCTCGCGCTCGACGCCGTGGGCCTCGCGTTCCTCCGCATCGCCGGGGCGAACGACCGGATCGGCCGCGGCTCGATCTGGGATCTGCCCATGATGCGGCGAGCGGCGGAGATCGGCGTCGGCGCCGCCTCGGGGGAGCGCATCCGCCTCGCCGGGGCGAGCGACGCAGACGCAGCGCGGCTGCGCCGGGAGCTCGGCTGACGCCCACGGCCCCGCGCGCGACGGTGGCGCGGGACGCGCGAGCGGGCTGGCGGGGAGATGCCCGCTCCCGCGGCGACCTGGCGCTCGCGCGCGTGCCGTGAGGCCCCTGCGGACCGGGGCGCGGAGGCGGGCCGGGCGCGAAGATCTCCTCGCCGGGCGCGTACGTACGGCGCGGCGGAGCGAGCGGAGATGGCGAGGACGGGGCTCGAGATCGGCCGGGTGGGCGGCATCCGCATCCGGCTCGACGTGACGCTGCTCCTCGCGCTGCCGTTCCTCGCGTGGATGTTCGCGCGCGCCGTGCCGGAGCTCGCGGGCCTCGCGGGCGTCCCGCCGGAGCGGCTCCCCGGGCCGCGCTGGGCCTGGGGCCTCGCGCTCGCCGCGGGCCTGTTCGTCTCGGTGCTCCTGCACGAGCTCGCGCACTGCTTCGTCCTCGTGCGCCGCGGCGGGAAGGTGCGAGCGATCACGCTCATGGTCATCGGCGGCGTCACCGAGGTGGCCGAGCCGCTCGCCGACATGCGCGCCGAGGCGCGCGTCGCCGTCGCCGGACCGGCGGCGAGCCTCGCCCTCGCCCTCCTCGCCGCCGGGCTCTCCGCGGCGGCGCTCCGCGCCGGCGCCCAGCCGGCCGCGTTCGCGCTCGAGGCGCTCGCGCGCGTCAACGTCGCGCTCGGCGTGTTCAACCTCCTGCCCGCGTTCCCCATGGACGGCGGCCGCGTCCTCCGCGCCGTGCTGGCGCGGCGGCGCAGCGCGGCGGAGGCCACGCGGATCGCCGCCAACGTGGGCAAGGCCTTCGCCGCCTTCTTCGCGGCGCTCGGCTTCGCGGCGGGGAACCCGCTCCTCATCCTCGTGGCGTTCTTCGTGTGGGCGGGGGCGCACGCGGAGGAGCACGACGTGCTCGTGCGCGCGATGCTCGGGGACCTGCGGGTGAGGGAGATCATGACGCCCTCGCCGAGCGCGGTCACGTCCGACGAGACGGTGTTCGCGGTGGGTGAGCGGATGCTGCGCGAGCGGCGGGTCGCGCTGCCGGTGATCGAGGGGGGGCGCGCCGCGGGGTTCGTGCGGCTCGAGGCGGTGGAGAAGCTGCCGGTCGAGGAGCGCCGGACTACCCAGGTGAGCGCGGCCATGGAGCCGGCGCGCGTCGTCGCGCCGGGCGACCGCGTGGTCGACGTCATCGCGGAGCTCCAGCCGCGCGGCAACGACCACCTCGCGGTCGCGGACGACGGGAGGCTCGTGGGCGTCGTCTCGTCCTTCGACCTGGCGCGCGGCCTGCGCCTGCGCCAGCTCGCCGCGACCCAGCACCCGCCGCCCGCCAAGGCCGGATGACGGCCCCCGCCGGAGCGCGCACCGCGCGGGCGGGGCACCGCGGAGGGGCGAGCCCACGGGACGCCGATCCCGCCGCCGGCCGGAGGCGTATCCTGGAACTGCCCGGGGAACGCGCGGATCCTCGCGACGGTCCTCTCGTGAGGCCGGAGGCACCGCGGGACGTTCCCGCTCCTGACCGTGAAGACCGGGCGCGCGTCCGGCGCACGGTCACGGCTCGCGCGCACGAGGTCATGTCCCTGGGCACGGGGGGCCGCCTCCACAGCGGCCCCTCTCCGTGCGTGGGCGCGTGCCGCTGGAGCGACCGATGAAGCCGATCCTGGTCGGCGGGAGCATCCACCCCGCCCTCACCGCGGCGCTCGCGGACGCGCTCGGGCTCACGCCCGCGGCGCGGACGCTCGAGCGCTTCCCCGACGGCGAGCTCCACGTCACGGTGAAGGAGCCCGTCCGCGGCGCCGACGTGTACCTGGTCCAGCCGCTCGCGCCGCCGCCCGACGCGCACCTGCTGGAGCTCCTGTTCCTCGCCGACGCCTGCCGGCGCGCGGGCGCGGCGCGCATCACCGCCGTGGTGCCGTACCTCGCCTGGGCGCGGCAGGATCGCCGCCGCGCCGACGGCGAGCCGCTCGGGATCCGGCTCGCGGCGGACCTCCTCTCCGCGCGCGCCGACCGGGTGCTCGCGGTGGACGTTCACGGCGCCGCCGCGGAGGGCTTCTTCTCGGTGCCGCTCGATCACCTCACCGCGATCCCGGCGCTCGCCGAGGCCATCGCCCGCGTCGCGCCCCGGGACGCGGTGGTCGTCGCCCCGGACCTGGGCGCCGCGAAGCGCGCCGAGGCGTTCGGCCGCCTCCTCGGGCTGCCCTCCGCGTGCGTGCACAAGGCGCGGCTCTCGGCGCGCGAGGTCGCGGTCCGCGGCGTCTCCGGCGAGGTGGCCGGGCGGGCGCCCATCGTCGTCGACGACATGATCAGCACCGGCGCGACGATCGAGGCGGCGGTGCGGACGCTCCTCGAGGCGGGCTGCCGCCCCGAGGTCGTCGTCGCGGCGACGCATCCGCTCCTCGTGCCCGGCGCGGCGGAGCGGCTCGCGGCCCTCTCCCTCGCGCGCCTCGTCGTCACCGACGCCCTCCCGGTCCCCGCGCTGCCCGGGCTCGCGACGGAGGTCGTGCCGCTCGCGCCGCTCCTGGCCGAGGCGATCCGGCGGCTGCGCGAGGAGCGGCCGCTCGCGGAGCTGCTCGCGACGAGCTGACGCTCAGCGCGGCGGCGGCGCGCCGGACGCCTGCGCGCGGCCGAGGTGGAGCGTGAAGAAGCGCGCCGCCTGGCGCGCCACCGCGTCGAGCGCGCCCGCCTCGTCGAACAGGTGCGACGCGCCGGGCACGATCTCCAGGGCGCCCTGGCGCAGGAACGGCAGGGCCTCGGAGCTCCGCGCGAGGATCCCGCCGTCTCGCTTGCCGACGACGAGGAGCACCGGCGCGGCGATGCGCCGGAGCGTCGCCGGGTCCACGAGGTCGGGGCGCCCGCCGCGTGAGACGACGGCCGCGACGCGCTCGGGCTCGGCCGCCGCGGCGAGGAGCGCCACCGCGGCGCCGGTGCCCGCGCCGAAGAGTCCGAGCCGGAGCGCGCGCGTGTCGGGGTGGGCGGCGGCCCAGCGCACCGCCGCGACCGCCCGCCCGGCGAGGAGCTCGAGGTCGAAGCGGAGCTCCCCGGAGCGCTGGTCCTCGGCGCTCTCCTCCGGAGTGAGGAGATCGAAGAGCAGGGTGGCGAGCCCGGCGCGCTGGAGCGCCCGCGCCACGTGGCGGTCGCGCGGGCTCCGCCGCGACGCGCCGCTCCCGTGGACGAACGCGACGAGCCCCGCGGCCTGCATCGGCACCGCGAGCGCCGCCTCGAGCGCGCCCGGGCCGCGCCGCGACCCGTCGAACGGGATGGCGTGGTAGCGTTCCTCCACCTCCGGCGCCGCCTCGGACGCGCGCTCCTCCTCGCCGCCCGGAGCGTTCCAGTCGCCGCCCCAGAGCTCCTCGTCCCCCGCCTCGCGGCGGGCGCGCTCGACGCAGGAGAGCACCTCCGCGTCGCCGACCTGCGCGAAGCGCCGGTACCACGCGCCCACCGCGCGGAAGTCGCGCGGGCGCTCGAGCGCGACGACGTCGTCGAGGTCCGGGCGCAGCTCCGCCGCGGTCTGCGCCGCGATGACCGGAGCGGCGAGCGCCACCCGCGCCGCGCCCCAGCGCCGGGCCGCGCGCGCCGCGGCCCGCGCCGTCGCGCCGGTCGCGACCCCGTCGTCGACGAGGATCACCGTCCGTGCGGCGACGTCCGGGGCCTCCCGGCTGCCGCGGTAGGCCCGCACGCGGCGCTGGAGCTCCGCCGCCTCGCGCTCGGCCAGGACCGCCACCTCCTCCTCGGAGAGCCCCGTCTCGCGGACCGCGTCCCGGCTGACGTACACCGCGCCGCCCTCGGCGATCGCGCCCACCGCGTACTCGGGATCCCCCGGCGCGCCGAGCTTGCGCGCGACGAGCACGTCGAGCGGCGCGCCGAGCGCGCGCGCCACCTCGTAGGCGACCGGCACGCCTCCGCGCGTGAGCCCCAGCACCACCGGACGCTCGCCCCGGTATCCTTCCAGCGCCGCCGCGAGCAGCCGTCCCGCCTGCGACCGATCGTCGAAGATCATGCTCCGCCTCGGGCGCGCCCCCGGCGCGAGTACGGCGCACCGGTGGAGCGTGCGGATGCGTGGGCGGATGCGCGGGGAGTCGGCCTGCGGCACCGATCGCCCAGCACCGCCTTCCCGCGAAGCGTACGCCCCGCGCCGCGGCGCCGGTCCCGGTCCTTCAGGGCTCCCGCGACGCCGCGCCGCGCTTCGCCGCGCACCGGCGGGCGGTCGTCCGCCCGGACCGTCGCCGGCGGGTCGTCACGCCCGGGCGGGCCGGCGCCCGTTCCGCACCAGCTCGAGCCGGTGGTGGCGCCGCCGTGCGAACCAGTCCGAGAACGTCTCGAGGTACGTGTAGAACACCGGCGTCACGAACAGCGTGAGCGCCTGCGAGAAGACGAGCCCGCCGACCACCGCGAGCCCGAGCGGCCGCCGCGACTCGGCGCCCGCGCCGAGCCCGAGCGCGATGGGGAGCGTGCCCATGAGCGCGGCGAGGGTCGTCATCATGATCGGGCGGAAGCGGATGCGGCACGCGTCGAAGATCGCGTCGTGCGCGCTGCGCCCGCGCTTCCGCTCCTCGATGGCGAAGTCGATCATCATGATGCCGTTCTTCTTCACGAGCCCCACGAGCATGATGACGCCGACGAACGCGTAGATGGAGAGCTCGGTCCGGAACACGAGCAGCGTGAGGAGCGCCCCGAAGCCGGCGAACGGCAGCGCGGTCAGGATGGTGATCGGGTGGACGTAGCTCTCGTAGAGGATCCCGAGCACGAGGTAGATGACGACCACGGCGAGGAGGAGCAGCCAGCCGAGGCCGGAGAGCGACGACTGGAACGCGTCGGCGATCCCCTGGAACCGCGTGGACACGCTGGCGGGGAGCACCTGGCGCGCGATCCCCTCCACGTCGCCCACGGCGGCGCCGAGCGACGTGCCCGGGTCGAGGTTGAACGAGATGGTGACCGAGGGGATCTGCCCGGCGTGCGAGACCGAGAGCGGCCCGACGCCGCTCTCGAGGCGCGCGAGCGAGTCGAGCGGCACGAGCTGGCCGGAGGGCGCGCGGACGCGCAGCGTCGAGAGCGCGGCCTGATCCGTCTGGTAGCGCGGCGCGACCTCCATGATGACCTGGTACTCGTTCGTCGCGGTGTAGATGGTCGAGATCTGGCGGGAGCCATACGCGGTGTAGAGCGCGTCCTCCACGATGCGGGGCGAGACCCCGACCGCCGCCGCCCGGTCCCGGTCGATGTTCACGGTGACCTGGGGGTTCGAGAGCTGGAGATCGCTCGTCACGTCGCGCAGGCCCGCGAGGCCGCGCAGGCGCGCCTCGAGCTCCGGCGCGACGCGGTAGAGCTCGGCCGTGTCGGGGTCCTGGAGGGTGAGCTGGTACTGGCTCTTCGTGAGCTGCCCGCCGATGCGGATGGGGGGCGGGTTCTGCACGAACGCGCGCATCCCGGGGACCTGCGCGAGGCGGGGGCGGAGCCGCTCGATGACGCGGTCGACGCCGTCCCGCTCGCCCCGCGGCCGCAGGCGCATGAACATCACGCCGGTGTTCGCGGCGGTGGCCCCGCGCGCGCCCGCGCTCGACATGACCGCCTCCACCGCCGGGTCCTGCGCCGCGATCGCCGCCACCTCCTGCTGGTGCGCCGCCATCGCCTCCCAGCTCACCCCCTGCGCCGCCTCGGTGTAGGCGAAGATCTGGCCGGTGTCCTCGCTCGGGAGGAAGCCCTTCGGGACGGCCGCGAAGAGCGGCACCATCGCGGCGAGCGCGAGCGCCGTGACGACGAGGATGGTGCGCCGGTGCGAGAGCGACCAGGAGAGGCCGCGCAGGTACCCGCCGAGGAGCGCCTCGAAGCCGCGCTCCGTGACCCGGTAGAAGCGGCCCGGCGGCCGCTCCGCGTGCTCGGAGAGGAGGCGCGCGCACAGCATCGGCGTGAGCGACAGCGACACGAAGCCGGAGACGAGGATCGCGGCGCCGATGGTGACCGCGAACTCGTGGAACAGCCGCCCCACGATCCCGCCCATGAACAGCACCGGGATGAACACGGCGGCGAGCGAGATGGTCATGGAGACGATGGTGAAGCCGATCTCCTGCGCCCCGCGGAGCGCCGCCTCGCGCGGCGGCTCTCCCAGCTCGACGTGGCGCACCACGTTCTCGAGCATGACGATCGCGTCGTCCACCACGAACCCGACCGACAGCGTGAGCGCCATGAGCGAGAGGTTGTCGAGGCTGTAGCCGAGGAGCCACATCACCGCGAACGTCCCCACGAGCGACATCGGCAGCGCGAGGCTCGGGATGAGGGTCGCCCGCACGTTGCGCAGGAAGAGGAAGATGACGCCCACCACGAGGACGAGCGTGAGGAGGAGCGTGAACTTCACGTCCCGCACCGACGCCTGGATGGGCACGGAGCGGTCGAAGAGGACCTCCGCCGAGACGGAGGCGGGCAGCTGCTTGCGCATCTGCGGGAGGAGCGCCTTCACGCCGGCGGAGACCGCGACGGTGTTCGTGCCGGGCTGGCGCTGGATGGCGAGCACGATGGTGCGGTCCATCCCCGCGCGCGTCGCGTACCACGCCGCGGTCTTGTCGTTCTCGACGCTGTCCAGCGCCCGGCCCACCTCGCTGAGCCGCACCGGCGAGCCGTTCCGCCAGGCCACCACCACCGGCCCGTACTGGGCGGCGTCCGTGAGCTGGCCGGTCGCCTGCACCGTGGTGGCGCGGTGCGGCCCCTGCAGCGTGCCGGTCGGCAGGTTCACGTTCGCGGCCGACACGGCCGCCGACACCTCGTCGATCCCGAGGCCGCGGCTCGTGAGCTGCAGCGGATCGAGCTGGATGCGCACCGCGTACTTCTGCGAGCCGAACACGAGCACCTGCGCGACCCCGGACACGCTGGAGATCCGCTGCGCCATGAGGGTCTCGCCGTACTCGTCGAGCTGCGAGAGCGGCAGCGTCGGGGAGGTGAGCGCGAGGTAGAGGATGGGCATGTCCGCCGGGTTCACCTTCTGGTACGTCGGCGGCGTCGGCAGGTCGGGCGGGAGCTGCCGGCCCGCCGCGGCGATCGCGGCCTGGACGTCCTGCGCGGCGGCGTCGAGATCGCGGGAGAGGTCGAACTGGAGCGTCACCTGCGTCGCGCCGAGGTAGGACGCCGAGTTCATGGCCGCGAGGCCGGCGATCGTGGAGAACTGCCGCTCGAGCGGGGTCGCGACGGAGGCCGCCATCGTCTCCGGGCTCGCGCCGGGGAGGTTCGCGGTCACCTGGATCGTCGGGAAGTCCACGTTCGGCAGATCGCTCACCGGCAGGAGCCGGTAGGCCGCTGCGCCGAAGGCGAGGATGCCGACCATGACGAGCGAGGTCATGACCGGCCGGCGGATGAAGGGGCCGGAGACGTTCACGGCGTCCTCGCCTGCGTCCGCGCCCCGGCCTCGCCGCCCGCCTGCGCGGCCTTCACCGCCACGCGCGCCTTCGGCACGAGCCCGAGCTGCCCGTCGATCACCACCCGCTCGCCGGGGCGGAGCCCGCTCGAGACCACGACCTCGCGCGCGGTCGCCTGCGCCACCACGACCGGGCGCTGCTCGACCGTGTCGTCCGGCCCCACCACGTAGACGTACGGCCCGGCCTGCCCGGAGACGATCGCCGCGGCGGGCGCCACGACCGCGCCCCGCTGCACGCCCAGCACGACCCGCGCGTCCACGAACTGCCCCGGCCAGAGCGCCTCGCCCGCGTTCTCGAAGGTCGCCTTGGCGAGGATCGTCCCGGCCGCGGGATCGACCGTGTTGTTCACGAACGAGAGCGTCCCCTGCTCCTGCTTGTCCGCGCGGCGCGCGATCACCCGCAGGCGGCCCACCCCCGCGCGCAGCGCGTCCACGTGCTGCTCCGGCACCGTGAACGAGACGTAGATGGGGCGCAGCTGGGTGATGACGACGAGCGGGTTCTGCTGGTTCGCCTGCACGACGTTGCCGCGCTGCACGAGCACCGCGCCGGTCCGGCCGGCGCTCGGCGCGTCGATGCGGCAGTGGACGAGGTCGAGCTCGGCCTTCCGCACCGCCGCCTCGAGGCCGGCCACGTCGGCCTGCATCGACGACGCGTTCGCGAGCGCGGCCTCGTACTGCTGCCGCGTCACGTACTCGCGCTTCACGAGCTCCGCGTAGCGCCGCGCGTCGGCGCGGGCGTTCGCGGCCTGGTCGCGCGCACGGACCACCGCCGCGCGCGCCTGGGCGAGCGCGGCCTCGTACGGGCGCGGATCGATCTGGAACAGGCGCTGCCCCTCGCGGACCTCGTCGCCCTCGCCGAAGAACACGCCGACGATCTCGCCCGTCACGAGCGGCCGGATGGAGACCGTGACGAAGGGCTGGACCGAGCCGACCGCCGCGAGCTCCTTCGGGACGTCCTCCTGCCGCGCCTCCGCCACCCGGACCGGCACCGGCGGGCGGGGCGCCGCCGCCGCGCGCTCCTTCGAGCCGCGGCCGCAGCCGGCCACGGCGACCGCCGAGATCGCGACCGCGATCGCGACCCCTCCCACCCGACGCCAGCCCCCTGCGCTGCTCCCGGCCATCCGCCGCCCTCTGCAGTGGGATCCCTAGCTCCCCTGCGGCCGGGTCGCCGCGCCGGGTCACTCGAAACCCAGAGGAGATAACCTCCGCTCGGGCGGCCGGAAAGATGAGGGGGCGGGGTACCGCCCGCCTGCGGTGAGGAGCCGCATCGAAAAAAAGATCACGGAGGGGGTGGCAACCGGGAGGGGCGTGACTAACGTGGCGAGGGGTTGGGGAACAAACGACCGGGCAGCCCGCGGAGGCGCGGGTGAAAGCGGCGAGACCCCACCACACGAACCCACGAAGGAGCGCGCAGATGCCTCACATCGAGATCGATACGCTCACCCCCATCGCGGCGAAGTACATGGACGGGAAGAGCCTGACCCCGGCCGAGCGCTCCGAGGTGCTGAGGATCGCCCAGGGCTTCGCGTGCAAGGACTCGGCGGCGGCCGCGAACGTGTCGCCGGAGACGATCCGGGCGCGCCGCAAGCGCATCTACCGCAAGGTCCACGTGGCCGGCGCCGCGGAGATCATCTCCGGCCTCCTCTCGATCTCGCTCCAGATGCTGGCGAGCGGCGAGAAGGTCGAGATGAAGCCGGCCGCCCCGGCCGCCCAGCCCGAGACGACCGCCGCCGCGCCGCTCGTCGCGGCGATGTAGCGTCCGTCCGCTCGCCCGCCCCCGGCCCGGAGGGCGGGCGAAGCGCGGTCTTCCGGGCGACTTGAGCGGGGCCTCGGGCGCGAGCGCCGGGTGGCGTAAGTTCGCGCCCGGTCGCGCCGCGATGTTGCCGCCACGCACGCGACGTCCGGGAGGAGGTCGCGGTGGCGCGCATCGCAGCCGTGCTCGCGATGATCGCGGCGTTCGGATCGCCGCGCGCGGCGACGTTCGCCCCGGGCGAGGAGACGCTGCTCGAGGTCCGCTTCCTGAGCTTCGTGGCGGGCGAGGCGCGCATCGCCGTCGGACGGCCGGAGGGGGTCATCTGGCCGGTGTTCTTCGAGGCGCGGACCCGAGGCATCGCCGGCCTCCTGGACCTGCGCGAGCACCTCGTCTCGTACTGGGACGCGCGGGCGCGCCTGCCGCGCGGCTCCGAGCTGCGCGCGTTCGAGGCGGGGGACCTGCACGTGGATCGCTCGCGCTTCGACCGCGGCCGCGGCGAGGCGACGTTCGTCCGGGAGCGGAAGGGCCGTCGCTCCGAGAAGCGGTTCCCGGTCGCAGCGGGCGCCCACGAGCTGTCGAGCGCGTTCCTGTGGCTCCGCCTCCAGCCGCTCGCGCCCGGCGAGCGCCACGCGCTCCCGGTCCTCTCCGGCTCCCGCCAGTTCACGCTCGTCGCCGAGGTGCGGGAGCGCGAGGAGGTCGCGGTGCCCGGGGGGAAGTTCCGCTGCGTGCGCGTGAGCGTGACCGCGCCGACCGGCGGACCCGGGTCGCCGCGGGGCGACATCTCCCTCTGGCTGACCGACGATCCCGCCCACGTGCTCGTCCGCGCGGAGATCCCGTTCTCGATCGGCCACGTCGTCGCGCTGCTCACCCGCTACGCGCCCGGGGACGTCGCCACCGGGGATGCGCGGATGGGAGGGGAGCCCCCCGCCCCGCGCCAGGCCGCGGCGACCGGCGCGCGGCCTCCCGCCGCGCTCACCCCCCGCGCGCCGGCTCCCGGCCCTTGACCGGCCGCGCGTCGCAGATGCGTCCCGTCGCGAGCTGGAGCGCGTCCGTCAGCGCGTCGACCGGCTGAGCACCCACGAGCCGGCGCAGCTCCCTCCCGGCGCCGTCGAGCACGAGGAACGTGGGGACCCCGCGGACCGCGTGACGGCGCGCGAGCGCGGCGCCCTCGGGCTCCTCGACGAGGCGGCGCCTCACGTGGGCGCCCGGGCAGCCGCGCTCTGCCTCGGCGACCACGGGCTCCATGCTCCGGCAGATCGGACAGCTGCGGCTCACGAGCTCGACGAGCGCGGGTCCGGACGCGG
>NZ_JALCZC010000081.1:0-19480 GCF_022690805.1 Anaeromyxobacter sp. SG66 | reverse complement strand
CGTCGCCGGGGGCGAGGCGCGCCGCTCGCGCGCCGCGCCGCGCGGCGGGGTGGGCGGCCCGGCGGCCTCCTCCGCCTCGGCGTGGCGCGCTCCGCGCACGAGCGCGACGAGCGAGGCGACCTGCGCGAGCGTCCGGTGCGCCGCGGCGTGGTCGAGGGTCGCCTGCACCGTGCGCTGCACCTCGCGCGCGACGGCGCTGCTGTACTCGGAGTCGACGAGCGCGTCGCGCCCGCGCGCGCCGACCTCGACGGGCGGGTGGAACACCACCTTCCAGCGCGCCGGCAACGGGAGGGCGAACACCGGCAGCCCGATGGAGGAGCCGATGAGCGGCTCGAGGAAGCGCACCGTCCAGGCCACCGGCAGGCTCTCCTCGCCCCCGAGGATCGCGACGGGGACGATGGGCGCGTCCAGGGCCGCGGCGACGCGGACGAACCCGCGGTTCCACGGCCGCATCCGGTAGGCCTCCCAGAAGGGCTTCGTGTTCCCCTCGACGCCCTCCGGGAACACGCCGACCGTGCGGATCTCCGGCGGGAGGCGCTCGGGACGCCGGAAGGACGACGCCGGCAGCGCGCCGAGGCGCCGCAGGAACGGCCCGAGGAGCGGCGCGGCCAGCGCCGCGTCGGCCGCGGCGAAGTACGGGCTCGCCTCGCGCCCGAGGACGCGGCGCACCGCCAGCGCGAGGAAGAACGCGTCGAGCGCGAACCAGCCCGCGTGGTTGGGCGCGAGGACGAGCCGGCCGCTCCGCGGGAGGTGCTCCGCTCCCTCCACCTCGAACGAGAACCACCCGAGCCGGACGAGCCGCTCCATCAGGGGGACGAGCTTCCCGCCGACGAGCGCCTCGTCGATGGCCGGGGGCGCGGCCGGCTCGAGCGCCGAGGGGCGATGCGGCGTGGACATCCTGAGGGCCTGTGGGCCGGGCAAGCTCGGGAACCGCCTCGCCCGCACGTCCGGCTCCCGGGCGGGCCACGGCAACGCTGCGCTCCAGCCGCCGGGGCGAGAAGCCCCCACACGGAGACCCAGGGCGGTGCATCGCTCGGCGATGTGCAGCGTTAGGTCTGCTGGGCTCCCTCGACCCGCGCAGCGCAGGCGCCCACGCCTGGAGGAACCATGAACGACGCCGCGATCGACTTCGCCAAGCTGAACCTGCAGGACGCCCTCGATCTCGCGATCCTGATCGAGGAGGAGGCGCGCGATCGTTACCAGGAGTTCACCCGGATCGTGGGCGGCCGCTACGCCGGCGACGCCTCCGACATGTTCATGCTCATGGCCTCCTACGAGAAGCGCCACGGCACGGAGCTCGCCGAGCGGCGCCGCGCGAGGTTCGGCGACGCCCCGCGGCGCGTCTCGCGCGAGCAGCTCTACGACGTCGAGGCCCCCGACCCCGGCCAGCCGCGCGTGTTCATGTCCGCCCGCCAGGCGCTGGAGGTCGCGCTCTCGTCCGAGAAGAAGGCGTTCGACTTCTTCTCCTCCGCGCTGCCCTACGTGAAGGATCCGGACGTGCGGGCGCTCTTCGAGGAGCTGCGCGCCGAGGAGCAGAAGCACCAGACCCTCGTGCGGGACCGGCTCGAGAAGCTGCCGCCCGGCCCGGACGTGGAGGAGGAGGAGGCGGACGAGCCGGGCTCCGATCCCGGGAATTGACGACCGGCCTGCGCGACGACGGCCGATTACGTTTCGCGTCACCTGAGGTGATCGCGTATCACGAGCTGTCGTCTAGGATGGTGCCCCGACCACCCGAGCGCGAGGAGTACACGCATGGCCAAGCCGAAGATCGAGGACGTCGTGAAGGGGAAGGGCCCGGAGGCGGTGCGGGGCAAGACGGTCGAGGTGCACTACACGGGCTGGCTCACCGACGGGAAGCAGTTCGACTCGTCCGTCGGCGGCGATCCGTTCTCGTTCCGGCTCGGCGCCGGAGAGGTGATCGAGGGCTGGGACCGCGGCGTCGCGGGGATGCGCGTCGGCGGCAAGCGAAAGCTCACGCTGCCCCCGGACCTCGCCTACGGGGCGCGCGGAGCGCCGCCGGCGATCCCGCCCGACGCGACGCTCGTGTTCGAGGTCGAGCTGCTCGCGGTCTACTGAGCGAGCAGGCCGGATCAGAGCGGCTGGCAGTGCGGCAGGCGAGCCGCGTGCTCGTCGTCCACGCGGCGGAAGCGGTACGTCCGCCCGCAGCGCTGGACGTGCCTCACCTCCCCGGCCTCGTCGAAGAGCACCGGGAACCCGGCGCGTCGCCACTCGCGGCGGGTTCCCACGGTGTTCAGCACCCGGGCGACGGTCGGCGGCGTCGACGCGTCGTCCTCCCCCTCGAGCTGCCAGCAGTCCGGCTCCGGGGCGGTCGGCAACAGGGCCATGTTCACCTCCGCGCTGCTCCGAGCACGCTAGCAGCGTGGCCCGCTCGCCGGCGGCGTCCTCGATGTGTTCGGCCGAAGCGGGGACGTGCGCTTTCACCGCGCTCGGAGCAGGAACTCCACGCCGCCCCACACGCCGGCGAGGCCGGTCGCGACGTAGAGCGCGCCCGCGGCCATGGCCCGGCCCCCCGTCAGCGTCCCCGCGCTCGTGCGCATCGACCTGCGCAGGAATCCGTCCCGGACCCCGAGCCAGGCGCACGCGAGGCCCGAGACGAGGAGCACCGCCACGGCGAGCCAGTGCAGGGGGTTTCCGCGATCGAGGAAGAGCTCGATGACCGCCTCCGGGGCTTGCCCGCGCCGAATCTACCGCGGAGGCGCGCGCGTGTCCGCCGGGCCTGCCGCCCGCCGGCGCGTGGGCCCGCGCGGGAGCCGGGCTCGGATCCGGCGAGCTCGCCCGGGCGAGGATGGCTGCCCCGGCGGACCGGGCGTTCAGTCCCCCTTCCCGCCCCCCTCGCGCCCGTAGGCGCGGTCGGGGTCGACCCCCAGCCGCTGCAGGGTCTCGCGGTCCGGGAAGCCGGTCGCGGCGAGGTCCTGCGATTCCTGGAACTTGCGAAGCGCGCGCGAGGTCGGCGCGTCGAGCTCTCCCGCGCGGTGCTCCCCGAGGAGGCCGCGATCCGCGAGGGCGCCCTGGATGTCCTTCACCGCGCCGGGGGCGAGGAGCGCCTCGGGGCCCGCCGGGATGCGCGGCCGCCCGGCCTTCGGCGGGACGCCCTTCTCCCCGGCGCGGTCCGGCGCCTCGGGCCGGGGCGACTCGCCGCCCGCCGGCGAGGTGGGGTGCTGCGGATGGCGGCACGCCGCGGCCGCGAGCGCGACGGCGACCACGAGCGTCCGCCGCCGGATCACTTCTCCCCCGTCGGCTGGGCGCGCGGCTGCGCCTCCCGCCTGGGCGACAGCGCGCGCCTCGCCTGCTCGACGACGTTCTCGGGCCTCTTCGCCTCGGGCGGCGGCAGGCCGGAGAGGCCGTCCTCGAGGCCGCGGACGAACGCGTTCCGCACGATCCCCAGGATGGTCGGGACGGCCTGCGCCTCCGGATCGTCGACGGTCCCCTGGATCGGGATCGTCGTGGCGACCGCCTCGCGGCCGGGGACGTCGTCCTTGAAGATGCTGAGCGTCACGTCGGCGAGGAGCGACTTCAGCTTCGGCCCGAGCCCCGGCTTCGCCGGCCTCGTCCCGGCGTCCTTCAGGATGGGGCGGACGCCGCCCGAGATCTTCCCACCCTCGGCGCGGAAGCGGAGCGACATGTCGAGCTCGCCCTTGTCGGGCGCGATCCCCGCCTTCGCGCCGACGATCGAGGCGAGCTCGACGAGCTGCAGGCGCTCGAGCCGGCCCTGCCCGGCGAACGTGAGCTTCTTCGCGAGCGGGTCTGCGGTCGCGAAGAGCGAGACGGCGCCCGAGCGCTGCAGCACGCCGCGCGCGGCGAGCACCGTCGGCTCGTTCTTGGCGAGCGCCTTCCGCGTCGCGAAGTTCTCGAGCGTCCCCTCGATCCGGTGCACCCAGAGCTCCGGCCGCTCCGGCTCGCGCTCGTCCACCCAGCGGAGCTCCCCGTCCTTCACCTGGAGGCGATCGAGCCGGAACGGCGCGAGCGCCTCGATCCCGTGGCCGACCTGCGGCGCCTCCGCGGCGCCCTGCTTCCTCGGCTGCTCCTTGGCGCTCACGAGCGTGAGCTTGGGCTTCTCGAGCTCGACGGCGGCGACGACGTGTCCGCGGACGAGCTCCTTGAAGTAGAGGCCGAAGCTCGCGCGCTCGACCTGGAAGTACGGGAGCGCCGAGCCGCCCGGCGCGAGCTTCTCGATGCGCAGGCCGCGGATGGCGTAGGACAGGTCGTGGACGCTCACGTCCACGTCCTGGAAGCGCCCGCGCATCCCCTCCATCCCCGCGAGCACCTTGCGCGTCCGCCAGGTGACGAGCGGGTCGAGCGCCGCGCGAGCGCCGACCAGCACGACGAACAGGATGGCGAGCGCCACGAGGAGGCGCTTGCGGCCGCGGCGCATCGAGACCCCCAGCGAAAGCTGGGAACCCGCCGCCGCGCGCGCACGCGACTCGAGGCGAGGGCGACGCGGGGGCCGCCCGGCCGCCCGACGCGCGCGCCCCCTGGTCACCGCGCGAGCGGCTCACGCCGTCGCGCCCCGGGCGCTCAGACGCGCTCGAGCACGGCCACGAGCAGCCTCCAGAACGCCGCCACCGAGGCGATGCGCGCGTGCTCGTCGGGCGTGTGCGCGTCCTTGATGTCGGGGCCGATCGAGGCCATCTCGACGCCCGGGTACTTCTCGCCGATGAGGCCGCACTCGAGCCCGGCGTGGATCGCCTTCACGATCATCGGCTTCCCGAACACCTCCGCGTGCACCCGGTCCACGAGCTTCACGAGCGAGGACCCGGGCTCCGGCTTCCACCCCGGGTAGCCGCCCTCCTGGCTCGCCTCGAAGCCGGCGAGCGCGCACGCCGCCGCGATGCGCGCGGCCAGCGCCTGGCGCGAGGCGTCGATGGCGCTGCGGGTGAGGAAGGTCACGAGCACCGTCCCGTCCTGCGTCTGGACGAGCCCGAGGTTCGTCGAGGTCTGGACGAGGCCGGGGATGGCCGGGCTCATCGCCTCGACGCCGTGCGGCCCGGCGAGGAGGAGCCCGAGGACGGCGCGCGCGTCGCCGGGCGACATCACGCGATCGGCCTCGCCCGGCTCCACGTCGATCGCGAGGTTCGGGTCGAACGCGCCGAGCGCGGCGCGCCACTCGCGCGCGAGGCGCGCCACGTCCTCCCGCAGCGCGGCCTCGCGCCCCGCGTCCACGCGCACCATCGCCGAGGCCTCGCGCGGGATGGCGTTCCGCTTGTTCCCGCCGCTCACCGTCGCGAGCGCGATCCCGTGCCGCTCCACGAGCGCGTCGAGCACCTGGGCCAGGATGCGGATGGAGTTGCCGCGACCCGCGGCGATGTCCACGCCGGAGTGGCCGCCCTTCAGGCCCGAGAGCTTGATCCGGAGCGGCAGGGTGCCCGGGGCGGGCGCCGAGAGGGCGACCTTGCGGGTCGCGACCGTGTCCACGCCGCCGGCGCAGCCGATGGTGAGCTCCCCCTCCTCCTCGCTGTCGAGGTTCAGGAGGTAGGGCGAGCGGAACCAGCCCGGCGCGACGCCCTTCGCCCCGGTGAGCCCCGTCTCCTCGTCGATCGTGACGAGCACCTCGACCGGGCCGTGGCGGACGTCCTGGCTCGCGAGCACCGCGAGGCCCGCCGCGACGCCGATGCCGTTGTCGGCGCCGAGCGTCGTGCCGCGGGCGCGCACCACCTCGCCGTCGCGGTACACGGGGATGGGGTCCTTCGCGAAGTCGTGGGGGGTGCCCTCGTTCTTCTCGCAGACCATGTCGACGTGGCCCTGGAGGCACACGCCCGGGCGGTCCTCGCGGCCCTTCGTGCCCGGCTTGCGGATGAGGACGTTCCCGAGCGCGTCGGTCAGGACCTCGCAGCCGAGCGCGCGGCCCTGGTCGGCGACCCAGCGGGCCGCCTGCGCCTCGTGCTTCGAGCCGCGCGGGATCCGGGAGAGCTCGAGGAAGTACCGCCAGAGGAGCCTGGGCTCGAGGTCGCTGAGGAGATCGCTCATGGGTGGCCTCCGGTGCCGGAATGGAATGGGCGCGCAGGGTACCACGGCCCCGCCCGGCGCCCGGACCGCGTGGCAGGCGACCCCTCCCTCCCGGGGGCGTGCCACGGAGCGGCGGAGGTGCGACGTTCCCGGCGTGGATCCCGCCGCACCATCGCCACGCCCCCCGTCGGAGGAAGACCTCGAGCGCTGCGCCTCCTGCGGCGAGCGGCTCCGGCCCCGGGATGCCCGGTCGTGCGCGCTCTGCGGCCGCCGCACCTGCCTGCGCTGCCTCGCCCCGTACGGCCACTTCATGCAGGCGTGCGAGGAGTGCCGGCTCGCCTCCTGGTGACTGCGGCGCTCAGCGGATGACGGCGGCCGCGCGAAGCGCCTCGACCACGCTCGCCTCCGTCGGCCCGGGGACACCCCGCGCCGCCGACTGGGCGAGCGCGTCGACGACCTCGTTCACCGCGTGCCCGTCGTGGCCCCGGACCCAGGCGTAGCGGACGGAGAGCTCCCGGCCGCGCGCGTCGAGCGCCTCGATGAGGTCGCGGTTCAGCACCGGCTCGCCGGCGGCGGTCTTCCAGCCCTTCTTGCGCCAGCCGTGGATCCACTTCGAGAGCGCGTCCACCACGTAGCGCGAGTCCGAGACGACCTCGACCGACTCGCCCGCGGGCAGCCCCTGGAGCGCCTCGAGGACGGCGCGCAGCTCCATCCGGTTGTTCGTGACCGCGTACGTGCCGTCCTGCACCCAGCGCGTCGCGCCGAAGCGGAGCGCGGGCCGGACGCGGTCGACGACGACGAAGCCCGTGCCGCCCGGGCCGCCGGGGTTCGAGAGGGAGGAGCCGTCGGAGAAGGCGATGTAGCGGGCGGGAGCGTCTTTCGGCATGGGGGCGGCAAGGTAGCGGAGGGATCTGACCCCGACCTCGACCCCGACCTCGCTCGTGGCTCTACCGGCTCATTACACGCCTCTACTGCTCGATGGCGACGTCCACGGGGACGGGGGAGAGGACGCGCACGAGGTCGGCGGGCGCGATCCCGACGAGGAAGCCGCGCGAGCCGCCGTTCACGTAGAGCTTCGGCAGCTCGAGAATGGTCCGCTCGACGTGCACCGGCATCGCCTTGCGCGTTCCGAACGGGCTCGTGCCGCCGACGAGATAGCCGCTGTGGCGCTGGGCGACGTCCGGCTTGCAGATCTGCACCGTCTTCTTCCCGAGCTGACGGGCGAGCGCCTTCGTCGAGACCTCGCGGTCGCCGTGCATGAGCACGACGAGCGGGGCGCCGGTCTCGTCCTCCATGACGAGCGTCTTCACCACGGCGTGCTCCGGGACGCCCAGCTCCCGCGAGGACACCGCCGTGCCGCCGTGCTCCTCGTAGCGGTAGACGTGCTCGGTGTACGGGACCTTCTGCTGGCGCAGGAGCCGGGTGGCGGGGGTCGACGGGGTCTTGCTCATTCGAGGAGCTCCTCGGCGCCGAACACGCCGCGCTCGCGCAGCGCCGCGACGAGCGCCCGGCTCGCGGCGGCGTGGTTGGCCTTCCACTCCACGTGCGCCCCGGGGCCGACCCGGTTCGCGACGGCGAGCGCCGCGGCCGCAGGCACGTTCGCCGCGGCGCACGCGGCGAAGACGCCCGTGAGCTCGAGGTGCTCCGCGGCGGCCACCTCCGCGAGCGCGCGCGCGCCCTCCTCCGTGAGCGTGATCGCGGGCGGGACGGCCACGCGGTGCGCGGGGAGCGGCAGCGTGAAGGTGGCGGGCCAGCGGGTGCGCTCGAGCGCGGGGCGATAGGCGCGGCCGGCCCGCTCGTCGAGCGAGGTCGCGATGGCCTCCGACGCCGCGATGAGCTCGCCCGGCGCGAGCCGCGCGTCGTACGCGCCGCAGGTCCCGACGAACAGGACGCGCTCCGGCGCGTGAAGGGCGAGGAGCCGCGCGGTCTCCACGGCCGCCGCGAGGGCGCCGACGCCGGTGCAGGCGACCGCCCAGCCCTCGGGCGGCGCGGCGTCGAGGCCGGCGAGCTCCGGAGAGAACGCCGCGAGCAGCAGGCGGGCGGGGCGAGCGGGCATGGCGCGCATGGTACGCCAACCGGGGCGCACGGGCGGCGCGTTCCTGGCGGGCCCCGGGGCCGCTCGACGCGCGCCCGGCGCCGTGCTTTCCTCCCGCGCTCTCCCATGCGCCCGACCTGCCGCCGCTGCCTGCGCCCCACGGAGCTCTGCGCCTGCGCGGACCTCCCGGTGATCCCGTCGCGGACGCGCGTCGTGCTGCTCCAGCATCCTCGCGAGGCGCGCCTCGCGATCTGCAGCGCCTGGCTCACCCGGCTCGCGCTCGAGAACTGCGAGCTCCACCGCGGCGTCGCGTTCGAGGATCACCCCGCCGTTCGCGCGGCGGCGGCGACGCCGGGGGCGGCGCTGCTCTTCCCCGGCGACGGCGCCGTGCCCGCCGAGGCGCTCGCCGGCGCGCCGCCCCCCGTGCTCTTCGCCGTCGACGGGACGTGGCCTCAGGCGGTGAAGATGATCCGGGCGACGCCCACGCTCGCGGCGCTGCCGCGGGTCGGGATCGTGCCGGCGCGGCCGAGCGGCTACGGCGGCCTGCGCCGCGAGCCAGGGCCCGAGCACCTCTCCACCGCGGAGGCGGTCGCGTTCGCCCTGGGCGCGCTCGAGGGCGCTCCCGCGCGCTTCGAGCCGCTCGTCCGCGCGTTCCGCGCGAGCGTCGAGAAGCAGCTCGCCTGCGCGCGCGGAGAACGGCGCAGCCCGCGCCACCGGCCAGGGAGCCGGTGGGCGGGCAGCGGGTAGCCGGGACGCCGCGGAAGGCGCGCGGGCGCTACTTCGCCACGCGCAAATTCAGCGACGCGGTCTTGGTGCTCGTCCCGTCCGTGGCGGTGAGGGTCACCTTGGTCCTGCGGGTCACCGCGGACGTCGTCACGGCGAAGGTCGCGTTCTGCGCGCCGGCCGGCACGGTCACGGTCTCGGGGACCCCGACGGCGGCGTTGCTGCTCGTCAGCGTGACGATGACGTCCTCCGTCGCCGGCGAGGTCAGCGCGACGGTGCCGACGACCTGCACCGGGCCGCCGCCGATGACCGACCCGCGGGAGAGGCCGAGGTAGGAGAGCGCCGCCGGCAGCGTCGTCACCTCCACGGTGATGCTCGCCGTCGCGCCGGAGACCGGCTCCACGGCGGTGATCGTGGCGGTCCCGACCAAGACCGCGGTGACGAGCCCGCCCGGAGACACCGTCGCGATGGCGGCGTCCGACGTCGTCCAGATGACCGTCGCGGTGACGTCGGCCGTCGTGTCGTCCACGAGCGTGCCGTCCGCCTGGAGCTGCAGCGTGGTGCCCACGAGCAGCGTCGGATCGATGGGCGACACGGCGAGCGACACGATCGGCGGGACGACCTCCACCGTCACCCTCCCCGTGACCCCGCTCATCGGCTCGGTGGCGCTGACCTCGCTCGTCCCGACGGACGCGCTCGTCGCCAGCCCCGCGTCGGCCGCCGCGTTCGAGACGGCGACGATCTCGGGGGCCGCCGAGCTCCACACGACCTCTGCCGTGACGTCGCGCGTCGTGCCGTCGGAGTACGTCCCCACCGCGGTGAGTCGCACGGACTCCCCGACCAGGACGGAGACCACCCCGGCGCTGGCCGGCTGGACCTGGATCCCGGCCAGGTGCGGGCCTGCAGCGGGGCTCTTCTCGCCGCTGCAGGCGGCGAGCGAGACGGCGGCGAACGTGAGGACGGCGAGCCTTCGAGCGGTGTGACGGTAGGCGAGCATACTTTCTTCCCCCTGGAGACGCGGCGCCCGGACGGACGCCTGCCCGCTCGGACGGTGATGTCGCAGGGGGACGGATGCGAGTCCGTCGATGTCGGGACACTGTCACGGGGCGTGAGGCCGCCCGCCGTCACGGCCGGGGGCTAGAGCGCCCGCCGATCGCCGCGAGCCCTCGGGCGAGATCGCGCTCGAGATCCTCGGGATCCTCGATCCCGACCGCGAGCCGCAGGAGCGCCGGCGGCGCGTGCGGATCCTGCTTGCGTCGCCACTCGATGAGCGACTCCACCCCGCCGAGGGACGTCGCGTCGCGGAAGAGGCGCAGGGCCCCCGGGAGCTCCCTCGCGGCGGCCTCCGTCGCGAGCTCGATGGACAGGATCGGGCCCGGCCCGCGCATCTGCCGCTTCGCCAGGGCGTGACCCGGGTGCGAGGGGAGCGACGGGTGCCACACGCGCGCGACGCGCGGCTCGAGGAACGCCGCGAGCCGGGTCGCGGTCGCGGTCTGCTGCCGCACGCGCAGGCCGAGCGTGCGGACCCCGCGCAGGACGAGCCAGGTCTCGAGCGCGCCGGGGACGCCGCCCGTGACGGTGCGGGTCGCGCGGAGCCCGTCCGCCAGGGCGGGATCGCGGGCGACCAGGACGCCGCCGAGCGCGTCGGAGTGGCCGGCGAGGAACTTCGTCATCGAGTGGTAGACGAGGTCCGCGCCGAGCGCGAGCGGCGCCTGCAGCACGGGGGTCGCGAACGTGCCGTCGACGACGACGCGCGCTCCGGCCGGTCGCGCGCGCGCGACGTGCGCGGCGATGTCCTGCAGCTCGCAGGTCGGGTTCTTCGGGGTCTCGAGCCACACCACGTCCCCCGCGCCGAGGTCGGCCTCGAGGGCGACCTTCTCCACGCCGAACGGCGCGAGCGCGTCGATGGCCGCGTGCGTCCCGTGGTAGCCGCCCGTCGCGATCGCCACGCGACGCGGCCGCAGGTGCAGGAGCGCCGCCGTGGCGGCCGCCTGCCCGGAGGCGAACGTCACCGCGTGTCCGCCGTCGAGCGCGCCGAGCACCGCCTCGAGCCGCCGCCGCGTCGGCTGATCGTTGCGTGCGTAGACGAGCCCGGCGTCGTTGTCCGCCGCGAAGGTCGTCGAGACGTGGATGGGCGGCGCGATGTCGGCGGTGGGCTCGACGGCGGCGTCCGCGTGGAGGGCGAGGGTGTCGGGCCGGAGGAGGTCGTCCATGGGCGGCATCCTCCGGCCCCGGCCGGTCCACGGCAAGCCCTGCGCGCCGGCGGCGCGTCACAGGCCGCCGAGCGCGTGGGTGGCCTCCCGATTACGCTCAGCGTGCGCGCCGCCCGCGAAGCCCGCATGGAGCCCGCTCGAGCCGCCATTCGCTTGCGCCGGGGCCTCTTCCCTGACAGGGTGCGCGCGCGGGCCCACGTCCGGGCCCGGGAGACCGAATGAAGCGCGACACCAGCCACGATCAGCGCATCGCCCTGTTCATCGACTTCGAGAACCTCGTCACCCGCACCGGCCTCTCGGCGGAGACGTTCGACCTCCAGCCGGCGCTCGACACGCTCCTCGAGAAGGGCAAGGTCGTCTTCCGCCGCGCCTACGCGGACTGGACCCGGTTCTCCGACGCGACGCAGCGGCTCCACGACAAGGGCGTCGAGCTCGTCGACGTGCCGCCCTCGACCCGCGCCGGGAAGAACGGCGCCGACATGCGGCTCGTCATCGACGCCCTCGAGCTCGCCTACCTGCGCGAGCACATCGACACCTTCGTCATCGCCTCCGGCGACTCCGACTTCTGCCCGCTCGCCTACAAGCTGCGCGAGAACGACCGCGTGGTGATCGGGATGGCGGTGCGCGAGTCGACGAGCCCGCTGTTCGTGAAGGCCTGCGACGAGTTCATCTACCTGCGTCCCGGCGGGAAGCGGCGCGCCGCGGAGCCGAAGGAGAAGGACCGGCCGGTGAAGGAGAAGGCGATCCCGGTCGTCGCCCGCGAGGCGGCCGCGGCGATGCTCGCCCGCGCGAGCGGACCGGTGAACCCCTCCGCGATCAAGGCCGCCATCGTGCGTCGCGAGCCGGACTTCGACGAGCGCGACCACGGCTTCTCGTCCTTCAGCCGCCTCCTCGAGGCGATGGAGAAGGAAGGGCTCCTGAAGCTGGAGCAGGGCGCGAAGGGGCAGTGGTACGTGGTGCCGGCGTAGCTAGGCCGGGCGCTGGCGCGCGTCCTCCTCGAACAATCGCTCCAGCTCCTCGCGGCCGCGCCGCGCGATGTCGGTGAGCTTGTCGAGGTCGTCCTGGTGCTGCCAGGAGGCCTCGAACTGCGCCTCGTCGTGCTCACGGAAGCGCTCGACGGCGCTCCGCGCCTCGGCGTAATCCACCCCCAGCGCTTCGAGCACGTCCGAGGTCATGACGAGCGAGGAGTGGAGCGTCTCGCGCACGATGCGCCGGATGCCGAGGCGGCGCAGCCGGTACGCGTGCTGCCGGTTGCGGGCGCGCGCGAGGATCGCCACCTGCGGGAAGTGCTCGCGCACCACCTCCGCCGTGCGCACCGACGCGTCCACGTCGTCGATGGCCAGGACGAACAGGCGCGCCCGCTCGACCCGCGCCGAGCGCAGGAGGTCGAGGCGCGAGACGTCGCCGTAGAAGACCTTGTTGCCGAAGCGCCGGATGAAGTCGATGTGCTCGGGGCTGGCGTCGATGGCGGTGAAGGTGATTCGCTTCGCGGCGAGGACGCGGCCGACCACCTGCCCCACCCGCCCGAATCCTGCGATCACCACGCAGGGATCGCCGGGGGGCACGACGTCGAACTCGCGCGCCGGGCCGCGCCGCAGGAGGCGCCTCCCGACGAGCGCGTGCAGCGCGAAGAGCACGGGCGTCGTCGCCATCGAGAGCGTGACCGCCACGACGAGGAGCGCGGCGACTCCCGGGTCCATGACGCCGTCGGCCGCGGCCAGCCGGAAGAGCACGAAGGCGAACTCGCCCCCCTGCGAGAGGAGGAGACCGAGCGCGAGCGCGGGCTCCGCGCTCCCGAGGGCCCTCCGGCCGACGGCGAAGGCCACGAGCGCCTTCAGGGCGACCAGGCCGAGGACGACGCCGGCGACCGCGAGCGGGCGCAGGGCGAGCACTCGCAGATCGGCGGTCATGCCGACCGCGAGGAAGAAGAGCCCGAGCAGGAGCCCCTTGAACGGCGCGACGTCCGCCTCGAGCTCGTGGCGGTACTCGGAGGTGGCGAGCAGCACGCCGGCGAGGAAGGCGCCGAGCGCCATGGACAGCCCGGCGGCCGAGACGGCGAGCGCGGTACCCGCGACGAGGAGGAGCGCGGTCGCGGTGAAGAGCTCGGGGTTCCTGAGCGACGCCACGAACCGGAACACCGGGCGCGCCACGAGGCGGCTCGCGACCACCACGCCGCCGACGACCGCCACCGCCTTCGCGACCGTGAGCCACGCGGGCGCCGCCGCGGGCGTGCGCGCGCCGAGCGCGGGGAGGAGCGCGAGCAGCGGGATCACCGCGAGGTCCTGGAAGAGCAGGATGGCGAACGCCAGCTGGCCGTGCCGCGTCCCGAGCTCGTTCCGCTCCCCGAGGAGCTGCACCACGAGCGCGGTGGAGGAGAGCGAGAGACCCAGCCCGGCGACCGCGGCAGTTCGCCACGGCACCCCGAGGGCGAGCGCCACCCCGGCGATGGCGAGCGAGGTCACCGCGACCTGGAGCGCGCCGCGGCCGAACACGTCCCGGCGCAGCTCGACGAGGCGGCGGGGGTCGAGCTCCAGGCCCACGAGGAAGAGGAGGAGCACGACGCCCAGCTCCGCGACGCGGAGCACGCCCTCGGCGTCGCCCGAGAGGGCGAGCCCCTGCGGCCCCACGATCGCCCCGGCGACCAGGTAGCCGAGGACGGAGCCCAGGCCGACACGCGCCGCGAGCGGCACCACGACGACGGCAGCGGCGAGGTAGACGAACGCCGAGCGCAGGAACGGCACGGGGGACCTCCGCGGGGGGCCGACTGCCGGTTCTTAGCGGCGCTCCGGGCGAAGTGCGCCTAGGATTACCCGCATGGCACGCATGCGCGTCGGCATCCTCACGGGTGGGGGCGACGTCCCCGGCCTGAACTCCGTCATCAAGAGCGTCGTCTACCGGGCCGCGGACCACCAGATGGAGGTCGTCGGCATCCGGCGCGGGTGGGAAGGGCTCACCCACCTGAACCTCGACGATCCGGCGAGCCGCGGCCGCTACGTGCTGCCGCTCACCCGCGAGAACACCCGCACCATCGACCGGACCGGCGGGACGTTCCTGCACTCGAGCCGGACGAACCCCGCGCGGATGAAGCAGCTCCCGCCCCACCTCGCCGGCCGCACCTTCCCGACCGCGCAGACGACGAAGCAGGGCCAGACCTCGACGACTCACGACGTCTCGAGCGCGGTGCTCGCGAACCTCGAGGGCCTGAAGCTCGACTACCTCTTGCCCATCGGCGGCGACGACACCCTCTCCTACGCCGCGCGGCTGCACGAGCTCGGCGCGAAGGTGATCGCCATCCCGAAGACGATGGACAACGACGTGCGGAACACCGAGTACTGCGTCGGCTTCTCGACGGCGATCACGCGCGCGATCTCGGCCATCGAGCGGCAGCGGACGACCGTCGGCTCGCACGAGCGGATCGGCATCTTCCGCATCTTCGGCCGCGACGCGGGCTTCACCGCCTTCTACACGGCGTACGTCACCTCGATCCGCTGCATCATCCCGGAGCACAAGCCGAAGCTCGAGCACATCGTCGACCTGCTCGTGACGGACAAGCGCCAGAACCCCTCGAGCTACGCGCTCGTCGTCCTCTCCGAGGGCGCCGAGTGGGAGGGCTACAAGGTCCAGGAGTACGGGGAGCCCGACGCCTTCGGCCACCGCAAGAAGGCGAGCGTCGCCGAGTCGCTCTCCGACGCGATCAAGGCGCGAGCCGGCGAGGAGACGATCGTCTCGGACCTCACCTACGATCTCCGCTCGGGCGATCCCGACTTCGTCGACAAGCTCGTCGCGAACACCTTCGGCACGATGGCCTTCGACGCGCTGCTCGAGGGGAAGAGCGGGCTCATGTCGGCGATCGTCGACGGCAAGTACGACCTCATGCCCATCCCGGATCCGAAGCTCGGGCCCCGCAAGGTGGACGTGGCGTCGATGTACAACACCGACCGGCTGCGGCCGATCTACGCGAACAAGCGGGGGCTGCCCGTCTTCCTGAACCGCGCGTGAGCGGGGGGCGAGGCGGGAGGGAGCGCCCGCGCTCCCGGCGGCCGGCGCAGCGCGGCTCCGTGCCGCTTGCGGAGCGGAGGCAGGTCGGGCAGAAGGGGTGCGGGCGCCGCCTCGCGGCGCGCCCGCGCCGCCATGACCCGGTCCGCCCCATCCTCGCTCGCGCGCTTCGCCTGGCTCTCCATCGGCGCGGCGATCGCGACCATCGCGCTGAAGACGCTCGCCTGGCGCATGACCGGCTCCGTCGGCCTCCTCTCCGACGCGCTCGAGTCGATCGTCAACCTCGCCGCGGCCGTGATGACGCTCGTGATGGTGACCATCGCGGCGCGGCCGCCGGACGAGGACCACGCGTACGGCCACGGCAAGGCGGAGTACTTCGCGAGCGGGCTCGAGGGCGCGCTCATCCTCGTGGCGGCGGGCGGGATCATCTGGACCGCCGCCCATCGGCTCGTCCACCCGCGCGCGCTCGAGCGGCTCGGGCTGGGCCTCGCGGTCTCGGTCGGCGCCTCGCTCGTGAACCTCGCCGTGGCGCGGGTGCTCATCCGCACCGGCAAGGGTCGCCACTCCATCGCGCTCGAGGCCGACGGCCACCACCTCATGACGGACGTGTGGACGAGCGCCGGCGTGCTCGTCGGCATCGGGGCGGTCGGGATCACCGGCTGGACACGACTCGACCCGCTCGTCGCCATCGCGGTCGCGCTCAACATCGTCTGGACGGGGGTGACCCTCGTCCGCCGCTCCGCGCTCGGCCTCCTCGACACGGGCCTCGCCGCCGCCGAGCGGCGCGCGCTCGAGGAGGTCCTCGCGCGCCACGCGGCCGAGCACTTGCAGTTCCACGCGCTCCGGACGCGCCAGGCCGGGTCGCGCCGGTTCGTCTCGGTGCACGTCCTCGTGCCGGGCGCGTGGACCGTGCAGCGCGGGCACGCGCTGCTCGAGGAGATCGAGCGCGATCTCCGCGCCGCCATCCCGAACCTCACGGTGACGACGCACCTCGAGCCGATCGAGGACTCGGTGTCGTTCGAGGATCAGGAGCTCGACCGCAGCGCCCCGCCGGCCATCCAGGATCCGGCCGGGCAGGGCCGCTGAGCCGACCCGCCGCAAGAGCCCGGCTACACCGTCCCTCGGCGGCGGCCGAGCGCGCCCGCCGCGGACCCGCGCACGCCCACGATCACGACGTGCCGCACGCCCCCGGCGTCGCCGCGCGCTGGCGCGGCGATCGCCTCCGCCGCGAGCCCCGCCCGACCGAGCCGCGCGACGTAGCGGGGATCCTGACCGGCCGACCAGACCGCGAGCGCGCCGCCGGCGCGGAGCGCGTCGCGGCAGGCGCGGACCCCGGCCTCGCCGTACAGCCGGTCGTTCGCGGGATGCGCGAGCGCGGAGGGGCCGTTGTCCACGTCGAGCAGGATCGCGTCCCAGGCGCCGCGGCCGGCGGTGAGGTGCTCGAGGACGTCGCCCTCCGCGACGTGGACCCGCGGGTCGTCGAGCGGGCGCCCGGCGAGGTGCGCGACCGGGCCGCGGTTCCAGCGGACGAGCGCGGGGACCAGCTCGGACACCACCACGCGCGCGCCGGGCGCGAGCCGGTCGAGCGCGGCGCGGAGCGTGAACCCGAGGCCGAGCCCGCCGACGAGCACGTCGCGCGGGGCGCGGACCCGCGCGAGCGCCGCGGCGGCGAGCGCCTCCTCCGAGCCGTGCGTCCGGCTGGTCATGAGCACCCGGCCGGCGGCCCGGACGGACCACTCCTCCCCACGACGGGAGAGGACGAGCTCCGCGCCGTCCGGGGCGCGGGCGCGGTCCACCGTCTCCCAGGGGATCACCGCTTGTTCACCGACCGGTGCTCGGAGTACGCGCTGCGGATGTCGACGTAGTCGCGCTCGGTGAGCCGGAGCTCGCCGCAGATCCCGCGGATCGCCTCCTCCTCGGCGACGGAGATGGCGCCGTCCGAGGCGGCGACCGCGAAGAGGCAGTGCACGAGATCCATCCGCTCGGCGTCGCTCGCCTGGTCCCGGAACGTCCGGGCCGCGAGGAAGTTCTGCGTCTCGCCGCTCGCGCGGTGCTCCGCCTTCGCGATCTCGACCACGAGCGCGGCCTGGTCCTTCGGGAGGTGGCCGACGGTCTCGACGATCCGCGCCATGGCCTCGGTCTCGGCCGAGTGGACGTCGAGATCCACGTTGGCCACGCGGGCGAGGAGGAACGCGAACAGCGCGAGGTGCTCCGCGCGCTCCGCCGGGAGCGCCTCGAGGGCACGGGCGACGCGATGGACCACGCCGGCGTCGCGCGCCGGCTCCTCACGGGGGACGAGCCCGAGCCACTCCAGGATCGACATGGCCTTCTTCTACCGCGTCGCCCGCCGCGGCGCAGCGCGTCGCGACCGACGCCCTGGGCGGGCGCCGCAGCCTCCTGCTACTTCGCGGCGCCGCCCGCCGGCGGGGGAGCGGCCGCGGCCTTCTCGCCGCCCTCGGGGCCGTAGAACAGCACCCAGGTGAAGAAATCCTCGCTGAAGTCCTCGAACCAGTGGACCTCGCCGGCGGCGGCGAAGAGCACGTCCCCCGCGCGGAACGCGAAGCGCTGGGTGCCGTTCACGAAGGCGCCGGCGCCGCGGAGGACGACGTAGACCTCGTCGCGGTCGTGAGGCCGCTGCGTGTCGCGGCCGCGCGGCGCGAAGATCTCGACCTGCAGCGAGCCGTGGCGGAAGACGGTCTCGAACCGCTTGCCCCCCGCCCGCGGCAGCCTCGCCGTCGCCGCGCTCGCCGCCACGTGCCTCGCCAGATCGAAGACGTCCTGCCCCGCCATGTCACCCTCCCGAGAAGAGAGCGGAAGATACCTCAGAGCGGGCCGCCCGACCGCGCCATCGCGAGGCCGCGCGCTCCCACGCGCCGTCCGCTAACCCCCGCCCGGCGCCGGCTGGCAGCGCGGGCAGTGATAGGTCACGCGGGCGCCGGGGCCCTGGCGACCGAGCCGGATGGCAGCTCCGCAGCGGCGGCACGGCTCGCCCGCGCGGCCGTAGACGAAGAGCCGCTCGTCGGGGTTCGACCGGCCCGTCGTGCGCCGGCCGCCGAGCCAGGTGGGGGCGCTCGCGCCGTACGGCGCCACCGCCTCGAGGAGGACCCGGCGGGCGACCGTGACCAGCGCGGCCAGCTCGGCGGCGGAGAGCGAGGCGACCGTCCGGTAGGGGTCCACGCCGGCGAGGAACAGGATCTCCGACTTGAGCTCGTTGCCCACGCCCGCGAGCGCACCCTGATCGAGCAGCGCCTCGCCGACCTCGCGCGCCGGCCGCGCGCGCAGCCGGCGCTCCGCCTCGGCGGCGTCGAAGTCCGGGGCGAGCAGGTCGGGCCCGAGCCGGGCGAGGTCCGGCTGCCGCGCGAGGCCTCTCGCGTCGAGGAGCTCCGCCACGGGCAGGTCGAAGCCCACCGCGAGCCAGGGGCGGGTCTCCACGAGGACGCGCATGGCGTCCCGCGGGCGCCGCCAGCGCTCGCCGGGGCGGTACAGGTGCCAGCTCCCGTTCATGCGGAGGTGGCTGCGCAGCCAGAGGTCCCCGGAGAAGCGGACGAGGAGGTGCTTCCCCCGGGCGCTCACGCCCTCGACGGTGCGACCGGCGATGGGGCGATCCGCGTCGACGCGCGCGAGCGGGGGCAGCACCGTCTCGAAGCGGACCACGGTCTCGCCCGCGAGCGCCCGGTGGAGGTTCGAAGCCGCGCGGTGGATGGTGTCGCCCTCTGGCACGCGCGCCTCGCTCCGCTACGGCAGCTCGCTCCCCGCCGAGAGCGCCGCCGCGGCCGCCCGGCGCGTGAGCTGGAGCCCCGCCGCGGTGGGCACGAACCCGGCCGCCTGGAGATACCCCGCGAGCGGGTGCGCCGCTGCGGGACCGCCGTCGATCTCCACGACGAGCGCCGCCTCGGCCTTGCCGTGCAGGGCGCGGACGAGCTCGGTGAGCGCCGCCGCGATGGCGGCGCCGGCGTGCGAGCGCTCCGGCTCGAACTCCGGGAGCCACGCGAAGAGCTGGCGCGCTCCGCGCGCCACGTAGGCCGCGAGCTCGCCGTCCACGAGCACCACGTAGGCGCCGACCGCGCGCGCGGGCCGCTTCCCCTCCGGGGCGCCCTGCACCGCGGGCCAGTCGAGCAGCGCGCCGTACGGGTTCGCGGGGTCCGTCGCGGCGAGCGTCACGACCTCCGGCGTCTCCGGCGGCTCGCGCAGGGAGCGCAGCAGGTCGAGCACGCCCGGCTGGGCGAACTGCATCGCGCCCACGCCGCCGACGAAGTAGCCGCGCCGGATCCGGCCGCTCTCCTCGAGGTGGCGGAGCACGTCGTAGACCGCGCTGAACCCGCCGGGCAAGGACTCCGCCGCGGCGGCGCCGCGGGTGACGAGGCCGTAGCGGACGAGGAGCTGCTGCGCCGTCGCCGCGCTCCACTCGGTCGCGGTCGGGATCCCGCCCGCGAGCTCCCGGCGCGCGGCGACGAGCGTCCAGCGCCCTCCGGCGGCGGGCGGTGCGGCCCGGCGCGACCGGAACGCGGCCGGTCCGCGCGCGACGACCCGGCCGCGCTCGCGGCGGGCG
>NZ_JALCZC010000080.1:0-19536 GCF_022690805.1 Anaeromyxobacter sp. SG66 | reverse complement strand
GGGCGGGCGGACCTCGCGCCGCTCGAGCCGCTGAGCGCCCTGGAGCCCGGCCGCACCCGCGCGGCCGGGCCGGGCTCAGGCGTAGCGACGCACCATTCGCGCGCAGAAGTCGGCGTGCTCCACCGCATCGCGCGGTGTCAAGCGAGCCCTCCGAGCGGCTCGGCGCTCGCGCCGGATCCGCTGCGGACAGGAGCGAGAGCCTCCTCCTCTTCGTCGGCGACGCCGCTCGCCGCCCGCTCGCACAGGGTGACCAGCTCCTCGGCCCGCGCGTCCGCGGTGTGCTCCGCGAGCGCGCGCTCCCGGGCCCGCTGCCCCATCCGCTCGAGCGCGACGCGCGGCAGCGCGACGGCGTGCATCGCCTCGTCCGCGTTGCGCGCGACGAGGATCTCCTCGCCGGGCGTGAAGAACGCGTCGAGGCCCTCGAACCCGTCGGAGAGGACCGGGACCCCGCAGGCCGACGCCTCGAACAGGCGCGGGGACGGGCAGTAGCCCATCGCCGCCATCTCGGCGCGCGTCACGTTCACCGTCAGCGGCGAGGAGCAGAAGAAGGCGGGATGAAGCGACGGCTCGAGGTGGCGCACGTAGCGGATGTTCTCGCGCCACGGGAACGAGGCGTCGTACATCGAGCCGGCGAGCACGAAGGTGCGGTTCGGCATGCGCGCTGCGGGCTCGAGGAACAGCGCCTCGAGCGACCGCTGGCGGCTCGGGGCGAAGGTGCCGAGGTAGGAGAGATCGCCCCGGAACGCGGCGGCGGCGGGCGCGGGGCGGTACACCGCCGGGTCCACGCTGCCGTAGAGCGGCGCGGCGTTCCGCGCCCCCAGCCGGTCGGTGAGCAGGCGGAGCGCCTTGCCCCCCGTGAACGACAGCACGAGATCGAAGCCCGCGAGGCCGCCTGGACCGACCCACTCGACGGGCTCCCCCGCCGCGAGGCGCGCGAGCGTGACGCCGGTGTCGAGATCGTAGAACGCCTTCACGCGCGCGGAAGAGTCGAGCACTCGCTCCGTCACGAGCGCCGCGTCCGGGCAGTAGGACGTCACCATCGCGACGTCCGCGCCGGCGAGCGCCGCCTCGATGCGCACCCGCTCCTCCGCGAGCCGCCCGTACAGGTGGAGCGCACCGCCCGGGAGCACGTCGAGATCGCGGTGGGTCGCGTACCAGGGCTGATCCTTCTCGAAGAACTCGAGCCTGTGCCCCTTCCGGCCGAGCGCGGCGGCCAGACCGCGCCACAGCGTCGCGTGGCCGTTACCCCAGGTGGAGCTGACGGTCAGCCCGAAGACGACGATCCTCATTCCACGCCTCCGCGGGCCCGGAGCGCCGACGGACCCTGTCGACCAAGGTAGGGCGTGCCCTGGGGGCGGGGCGACCCCCGCGAATCGAGGCCGAGCCCGGCGCGTGCGAGGGGGCGGCCGTCACCCGCCGCGCGCCCAGCGCGTGAGCAGGAACTCCTCCTCCTGCGGCCCGAGATCGTGTCGAGCGGAGGCCTCTCCCACGAGCTTCGCCCGGTCGAGCGTCGGATCCTGGCGGACCCGCTCGTCGAGCCAGCGCAGCGCCCGCCGCAGCGACTCACCGTGAGGCAGGATCCCACCCGTACCACCGCTCGCCTCGGCCATCGCGCACCTCCCACCCTTCCTTAACGGTGCGGCCCGGGCCCGCCCATGCCCGCCCGCCGGGGACCCGGAGGGCCCGGGGCCCCGGCGAGGCGTGAGCGCGCGATCACCGCTCCGGCGGCAGGTGGCCCTTCTGCGCAGACGACTCGGGCTGCGAGTAGCCCTCCTCCTCGCGGCGGTCGGTGCTGGCCTGGCGACGCGCGCCCTGCTCCTCGCCCGCCTTGCGACCGGCAGCCTCTCGCTCCTTCTTCTGCCGCTCCTTCTCTTCTCGTCGCATCACTTGCCTCCTTCGTCCTGGGTCCCCAACGCTGCGCAGCCCTCGCCGGGCCGGCCCGCCTGCCCGCGCGCGCGCCGGGCTTCCGCGGAGGCCCCGGACGCCGTAACGGTGTCGCATGCGAACGCGCGCGATTCCGCACCGGCGAGCCGCTGCCGTGCATCGGCCTCGGGACCTGGCGCACGTTCGACGTCGGAGAGGCGCCGTCCGAGCGGGCGCCGCTCGCGGAGGTGCTGCGTGTGCTGCGGGAGGGCGGCGGGCGCCTCATCGACTCCTCGCCGATGTACGGCCGCGCCGAGGCCGTGGTCGGCGAGCTGGTCCGCGCGCAGCCAGAGCCCCGCCCGTTCCTCGCCACCAAGGTGTGGACGACCGGCCGCGAGGCGGGCCTCGCGCAGCTCGAGGAGTCGGAGCGGCGCATGGCGGCGCCGGGGCGGCTCGACCTCGTGCAGGTGCACAACCTGCTCGACCTCGACGTGCAGCTCGCGACGCTCCGCGAGTGGAAGGCGTCCGGCCGGATCCGCTACGTCGGCGCGACGCACCACGCGTCCTCCGGGCTCGACCGGCTCGCCGCGCTCGCCGAGGACGGCGCCGTCGACTTCGTGCAGGTCCCCTACTCGGTCGCCGTGCGCGACGCCGAGGCGCGGCTGCTCGGGGCGGCGCGCGACGGAGGCGTCGCCGTGCTCGTCATGCGGCCGCTCGAGTCGGGAGACCTCGCCGCCCGCCTGCGAGCGGAGCCCCTGCCTGCCTTCGCCGCGGAGCTCGGGTGCTCCACCTGGCCGCAGCTCCTCCTCAAGTGGATCCTCGGACACCCGGCCGTCACGTGCGTGATCCCGGCCACCGCGGATCCGCGCCACGCCGCCGACAACGTGCGCGCCGGCGAGGGGCCTCTGCCGGACGAGGACCTGCGGCGGAGGATCCTCGCCGTCGTACGCGCGGTGTAGCCGCGCCTCAGGACGCGATCGCGATCGCGGCGGCCGCCCCGAGCGCCAGCGTCACGAGGCCGAGCCAGCGCGCGGCGAACCAGAACGCCGCCCGCGCGACCTCCCGTCCATCGTCCACCGTCGCACGCATGCTCGCCTCCCGAGGCGAATCTGCGGCGCAGGAGGGCGCTGCGGGAGTGGCGCACCAGGCGACGACCGAGGCGGGGCCACCCGCCGGATGGATCGGACCCGCGAGCGAACCGGGTCCGGACGAACCTCCATGCCGAGGATTGCGTCGCTCACGGCGTGTCGCGAGCGCAGGCGCAGCCGGATGCTGCGCCGGAGCGAGCCGGGGGTCCGGGGGGACGCGCCTGCTGCGTCCCCCCGGTACGACCGCCGGGGCAGCCCCCGCTAGCTGTGCTCCCGCGCCAGCGACGGCGCCGCGATCGGCGCCGCCTCGGGCGCGGGCCTCGGCGCCGCGCCGTGCTCCACCCCGGCGCCGGCCGCATACCCGAGCAGGCCCATCTCCGGGATGTCGAGGCCGAGCGCCTCGTCCTCCGCGGACGTGCGGTTCCCGACGAGCTTGCCGATGACGACGAAGGCGAGCGCCGCGACGGGAACGACCCACAGGATGTTGGCAGCGATGCCGACGAGCGAGGCGACGAGCTGGCCCGCGTCGCCGTACAGGAGGCCGGTCACGCCGTACGAAACGCCGTTCAGGCCCTGTCCGTACGTCCCGTTCGCGAAGAGCCCGACCGAGAGGATCCCCCACGCGCCGTTCACGCCGTGAACCGCGATGGCGCCGACCGGGTCGTCCACCCGGAGCTTCGTCTCGACGAACATCGCCGCCACGACCACGAGCACCCCGGAGACGAGGCCGATGAGCATCGCCGCCCAGGAGGAGACGAAGGCGCACGGCGCCGTGATCGCGACGAGGCCGGCGAGCATGCCGTTCGCGAGCCAGGTCGGGTCCGGCTTGCCGAAGCGGGTCTTCACGTAGAGGTAGGCGCCGAAGGCGCCCGTGGCGGAGGCGAGCATCGTGTTCGTCGCCACGATCGCGAGGCGCGTGTCGGTGCCGGCGAGGGTGGAGCCGGCGTTGAAGCCGAACCAGCCGAACGCCAGGATGAACGTGCCGACCATGACCTGCGGGATGTTGTGGGCCGGGATGGGGTTCACCCGTCCGTCCGGCCCGTACTTGCCGGCGCGCGGCCCGATGATCTTCGCGAGCGTGAGGGCCATGACGCCGCCGGTCATGTGCACCACCGAGGAACCGGCGAAGTCCACGTGGCCGTGGCCGAGGCCAAGGTTCGTGCCGAGCTGCGACAGCCACCCGCCGCCCCAGACCCAGTTCGCGTAGAGCGGGTAGATGACGGTCGAGATGACGAAGCTGAAGATCACGAACGAGCTGAACTTCCAGCGCTCGGCGAGCGCGCCGGTCGGGATGGTGCAGGTGGTGTCCATGAACACCATCTGGAAGAAGAACATGGTCGCCACCGCGGGCGTGAACATCCGCAGCGGCAGCATGAAGCCGCTCGTGCCGGCGAGGTTCCAGACGTGGCCGAACAGGCTCACCGACAGCGGCGCCGCCGAGAGGGACGCGTCGCCGCCGAACGTCGCCATCGGGCCGACCGAGCCCATCTGCAGGCCGAAGCCGACGAAGTAGAACCCGATGATCCCGATGGCGTAGACGAAGAAGTTCATGCCCATCGTGTGCGCGACGTTCTTCGCGCGCGTGAGGCCCGTCTCGACGAGCGCGAAGCCGGCCTGCATGAACATCACCAGGAAGCCGGCGATCATCGTCCACATGATGTTCACCGCGGCCTGCGTGTCTGCGAGCGTCTTCGCGACGTCCGCGAGATTCGGATCCATTTCGTTCCCCTTGCGAGAGTGAGTTCGCCGAGAGGTTCTGCAGCCGACATGCCGACCGCTCCGGGGCCCACCGCGGTCCTCCTCGAGCCCATCGCGCGTGCAGCTGCTCCCCGGGGCTGCCCGGAGAGGCGGCAGATCCCGGCGCGCCGAGCTCTGCCGGCGCGGCGCGCCGCCCGAGCCGCAGGCGGCGTGGTGCACGGCGCGCGAGCACGATCGCGGGTCTCGCGCAGGCGCGGTGCTCGGCGGTGGGCCGCGTCGGCTCTGCGCGAGGCCCCGCGAGCGAAGCGGGCGCGCCGGGCGCCCCTTCGAGCTACAGCAGCCGCAGGAGGTCCCGCCGGATCGCGCCGCGCGCGGCGTCGTCGGGGGCGGCCGGGAGCGCGCGCTCGAGCGCCTCGGCGGCCTTCCGGCGGAAGCCGGTCTCCTCGTAGAGGGCGGCGAGGGTGCGCAGCGCGGCGAGGTGCCCTGGGCGCAGCTCGACCGCTCGCTCGAGCTCCGTCATCGCGCGGAAGTGCTCGCCGCGCGCGCGGAAGGCGCGGCCGAGGAGGTGATGCGCCTCGGCGGAGAAGGGGGCCTCGCGCACGGCCTCGTGGAGGACGGCGATCGCCTCCGCGGCGTGGCCTGCGCTGAGGAGCTCGCGCCCGCGCGCGAGCTGCGGCGACGCGGGGGCCGCGACCGCGGGCGCGCGCGCCGCGCCGGCGTCGAGGGCCGCCTCGACGCGCCGGAGCAGGTCGTCGATCCGGAACGGCTTCTCGACGTAGTCCTCCGCCCCGTACGCCTCCCGGGCGTCCTCCGCGAAGCGCCAGCCGCGGTACACCGCGGTCATCATCACCACGGGGATGTTCCGCGTGTGCGTGCCCGCCTTGAGCCTCCGGCACGCCTCGAAGCCGTGCACCCGCGGCAGCATCGCGTCGAGCAGGACGAGATCCGGCAGGAGCCGCTCGGCCTTGTCGAGCGCCTCCGCGCCGTCCGCGGCGGTCTCGACGGCGTAGCCCTTGGCGGTCAGGGTCCGCTCCACCAGCTGCCGGATCTCCGGCTCGTCGTCCACGACCAGCACGAGCCGCCGCGCGTCGGCGCGCGCCGGCCGCGGAGGCGCCACGTCGAGCTCCACCTCGACGGAGACGTCAGCCGCGAGCGGGTCGGCGCTGCCGGGCGGGAGATCGTCCACGAGCTCCGCCTCGACCAGATCTCCGCCCGGCACGACCGCCGCCAGGAACGGACCGCCCGGCCCGGCGTCCGCGCCGCACCACAGCGGCTCGCCCTTCTCCCGGCAGTCGTACCCCTCCTGGATGGCGCGCGTGAGCGCGGCGCGGACGGCCACGTACGGTGACACCTCGCGACCGGTGACGAACCGGACCTCGGAGAGGACCCGCTCGTCCGCCGGTTGCGCCATGGCGAGGTGCAGGCGCCCGCCCTCGAGCGAGAGGGGCAGGATGAGGTCGCCCTCCGCGACGCTGCGCGGCACGACGTCGAGCACGGGCAGCGCGATCGCCGTGCGCGACAGGTCGACGCCGGGGACCCCGTGCTTCTCGGAGAGGACGGAGGCGAGCGCACCCTCGGGAACCCCGGTGGCGAGCAGCCGAGAGCAGATCGGCTCGCGCCGCGCGCGCCCCTCGCGCTGCGCCTCGATGAGTCGATCGCGCGTGGCGAGCCCACGCGCGATCAGGATGTCCCCCGTCCTCGACAAGTCCCCTCCCGTCGAACGGCGAGGACGATCTTACGCCGAGTCCGTGGCGGCGCCGTCCCACGAATGCGGCGTCACCTCCGCGAGGGGCGGACAGGGTAGGCGACGCGATTACCCGACGGTGTCCGCGTAGGTCATCACGAGGTACATGACCGACTCGCCGTCGGACCGGCTCCGGTAGACGTGGGGCACGTCGGCCTCGAAGACGATCGCGTCCCCGGCGACGAGGCTCTCCTTGCGTCCGCCGACCTCGATCTCCACCTCGCCTCGCGCCACGACGAGGTTCTCGGTCGTGCCGGGGTTGTGCGCATCCGCGCGCTCGACGCCGCCGGGGGAGAGGCGCAGCTCGTAGAACTCGACGCGCCGGGGCTCGTCGAACGGGAAGAGCGCCCGCGAGCTGAACGAGCCGTCGTGGCTGCGCAGGAGCTTCGCCTGCTCCCCGCGGAGCACGTGCGGGCCGGCGCTGCCGCGGGCCGTGATGAGGGCCGAGAACGGTACGCTGAGCGCCGACGAGATCTTCCAGAGGACGTTGATGGTCGGCGCGCTCTGGCCGAGCTCGATCTGGCCGAGCATCGCGCGAGAGACGCCCGAGAGGTGCGACAGCCGCTCGAGCGACAGCCCGCGCTGGTTCCGGAGCCTGCGCAGGTTCGCGCCCACCACCGGCGTGAGGTCCCGCTGCACGGCGTGCTCCGCCGACTCGTCGGGCTCGGGCACCGGGCGCGCCTCGGGCGCAGGGCTGGCCGGCCGCTTGCCACGCTTCGGGCTCTCTCGCGCACTCTTCATGTGGGGTCCCTTTTCCGTTACAACGGACGCCTTGTCAACGCACGCCTCGCGCGCTCGGTGCGCCCGCCCCCCCGGTGGCCCCGACGGGCCGTGGCGGCTCACCTTCGTCACCAACCCCGACGACTGCAATCTCGCCTGCGCGATGTGCGAGTGCGGGGCGGCGCGGGCGGCGGGCCGGGCGCGTGCGCCCCGGCGCATGGACCCGGAGCTGGCGCGACGCGTCCTCGAGGAGCGCCGCGGCTCGCCGCTCGCGGAGGTCATCCCCTCGACGCTGGGGGAGCCGCTCCTGTGGGAGGGGCTCGACGCGCTCCTGGAGCTCTGCGCGGCGAACGGCCTCGCGCTGAACCTCACGACGAACGGCACCTTTCCCGGGCGCGGCGCGGCGGCCTGGGCGGCGCGGCTCGTGCCCGTCGCCTCGGACGTGAAGCTCTCCTGGAACGGCGCCACCGCGGCCACGGCCGCGGCGGTGATGGGCGGGCTGCGCTTCGAGGCGGCGGTGGAGAACGTCCGGATGCTGGTCGCCGCGCGAGACGCGTCCGCGCGGGAGGGCGGCCGCCGCTGCCGGGTCTCCTTCCAGGTCACCGCCCAGGAGGCGAACGTCGGCGAGCTCGCCGGGATCGTCCGGCTCGCCGCCTCGCTTGGGGTGGACCGGGTGAAGCTGAACCACCTCCAGCCGCGGCTGCCCGGCCTCGAGGCCGGCTCCCTCCGCCGCTCGCCCGAGGCGATCGGGCGGTGGAACGCCGCCGTGCGCGCTGCCCGCGACGCCGCCGAGGCGACGCGCCTGCCGAGCGGCGCGCGCGTCCTCCTCCAGAACGCGGTCGAGCTCGCCCCCGATCCGGCTGCGCCCGCGCCGCGGGGGCCCTGCCCGTTCATCGGACGCGAGGCCTGGGTCCACCCGGACGGAACGTTCGCCCCCTGCCCGCACCCCGCCGCCGCACGGGGCGGCCTCGGCGCGCTCGGCTCCGTGGCGGAGGCGCCGCTCGGCGCGATCTGGGCCGGCGAGCGGTTCCGCGCGCTCGTCGCCGCGTACGAGGATCACCCGCTGTGCCGCGCCTGCGCGCTGCGGCGGCCGGGCGGCGCGTAGCGGGGACTAGCTCCCGTCCGCTGCCGCGAGCACCTCCTCGACGACGGCGTCCACGTCCGCCTCCGACGTCCGGTGGTTCACGAAGCAGGCGCGGAGCGCGAACGCCGCGTCGAGGACGGCGTTCGACAGGTACACGCGCCCGCGGCGGTTCACCGCGGCGAGCACCGCGGCGTTCCGCCGGTCGGCGTCGTCCCCGCGCACGCGGAAGCAGACCGCCGAGAGCTCGACCGGGGCGAGCAGCTCCAGCCGCGGCTCCCGCCGGACGAACTCCGCGAGGCGCTGCGCGTGCGCGAGATCGCGCGCAATCGCCGCGCGGAACGCCGCGGCGCCGTGGAACTGCAACGACGTCCACAGGCGGAGCGCGCGGAAGCGCCGCGAGAGCTCCATCGACTCGTCGAAGAACGCGAACCCCTCGACGGGATCCTCCGTCGAGGTCTGCACGTACGCGCCCGAGTGCGAGAACGCCCGGCGCGCCGCCGCCCGATCCCGGTAGAGCAGGCACCCGCAGTCCACCGACTGGTACAGCCACTTGTGCGCGTCGAGCGAGAGGGAGTCGGCGAGCGCCAGCCCTTCGAGCTTCTCCGGCCGCGCGAGCGCCGCGAGCGCGCCGTACGCCCCGTCCACGTGCAGCCACGCCCCGTGCCGCCTCGCGACGCCGGCGATCTCGGCGAGCGGGTCGATCGCGCCGGTGGCGACCGTCCCCGCCGTGGCGACCACCGCGACGGGGACGCGTCCCGCCTCGACGTCGCGGGCGATCTCGCGCTCGAGCGCGTCGGGGCGCATCCGGAACGCCGCGTCCACCGGGACGAGCCGGAGGTTCTCGCGCCCGAGCCCGAGCAGCGCGACGGCCTTGCCGACCGACATGTGCACCTCGCGCGAGGCGTACACGACCCCGCCCGCGGCGCCCCGCTCGTTCGCAGGGGCGCGGGCCTCGCGGGCCATCGCGAGCCCCATCATGTTCGCGGAGGAGCCGCCGCCCGTGAGGCTCCCCGCGAACCCCGCGCAGCCGAGCGCGCCGGCGAGCCACGCGATGAGGCTCCGCTCGATCGTCACCCCGGCGGGAGCCGAGCGCCAGGCGGTGACGTTCTGGTTCAGCACGCTCGCCAGCAGGTCCGCGGCGGCCCCCGCCGGCTCGCCGGAGCCGAGCACGTAGCCGAGGAACCTGCCGTTCTGCGCGCGCGAGCCGGCGGCGATCTCGCGGAGGCCGTCCACCACGGCCAGACCGACCCCTTCCTCCGGGATCGGCCGTGCGAGGCGCGCCTCGAGCTCGGCGCCCGAGGCGCGAGGCGTGATGGACCGCTCGTCCAGCGTCGAGAGGTGCTCCTCGGCGAGGCGTTCCACGGACGCGTAGAGCTGGCGCAGCGCCTCGATCGAGAGGTCCAGGGACATGGCCCGTCATCTAGCCCGCGGCGCCCGGGAACACCAGGGGGGCGGGGCACCCGAGCGCGCGCGCGACCGCGGGGCGGTTCTCCCTTACCCTGGACGGAGTGCCGACGGAGCCGCTCCCCACCGCCCTCCTGCTCGCCGCCGTCGGGATCCTCCTGGCGGCGAGCGTGCTCGCCTCGCGCGCCTCGGGCAGGCTCGGCCTCCCCGTCGCGCTCCTGTTCCTCCTCGTCGGCATGCTCGCCGGCTCGGAGGGGCTCGGGCAGATCGCGTTCGAGGACTACGCGCTCACGTTCCGGATCGGCACGGTCGCGCTCACCCTCATCCTCTTCGACGGCGGCCTCAACACCGATCTCGCGAGCCTGCGCCGCGTCCTCGCCCCCGCCACGGCGCTCGCCACGGTGGGCGTCGCCGGGACCGCCGCGGTGATGGCGCTCGGCGCCCGCGCGCTCGGGCTCGGCCCGACCGAGGCTCTCCTCGTGGGGGCGATCGTCTCCTCCACGGACGCGGCGGCGGTGTTCTCGGTCCTCCGCGGGGCCGGGGTCAGCATCCGCCAGCGGCTCGCGCACCTGCTCGAGGTCGAGTCGGGCGTGAACGATCCCATGGCGGTGATCCTGACGCTCGCGGTGACGGGCGCGCTCGTCGCCGGCGAGCGGCCCGGCGCGGGGATCGCGCTCGACGTCGTCCTGCAGCTCGCCATCGGGCTCGCCGGCGGGGTCGCCGTCGGGTACGCCGGCCGCTGGCTGCTCGCGCGGGCGCGGCTCTCGGCGACCGGGCTCTACCCGGTGCTCACCATCGCGCTCGCGTGCTTCGCGTTCGGCGCGCCGACGCTGGTCCACGGGAGCGGCTTCGTCGCGGTGTACGCGGCGGCGGTGGTGCTCGGGAACGGCCCGCTGCCGTACGCGACCGGCCTCCGGCGCGTGCACGACGCGATCGCCTGGTTCAGCCAGGTGGCGATGTTCCTCCTCCTCGGCCTGCTCGCGTTCCCGTCGCGCCTCGCCAGCGTCGCCGGCCCGGGGCTCTTCCTCGGCCTGTTCCTCGCCTTCGTCGCGCGGCCGCTCGTGGTGATCCTGCTCCTCCTGCCGTTCCGGCTGCCGCTGCGCGAGATCGCGTTCATCTCCTGGGTCGGCCTGCGCGGCGCCGTCCCCATCATGCTCGCGACGTTCCCGGTGCTCGCCGGCCTCCCCGTCGCGCGGCACGTCTTCGACCTCGTGTTCTTCGTGGTCGTGGTGAGCGCGGTGGTGCAGGGCACCTCGATCGGCTGGGTCGCCCGCCGGCTCGGCCTCGAGGTCCAGGCCACGCCGACGCCGCGCGCCATGCTGGAGATCCACTCGACGCAGCGGCTCGCCGGCGAGGTGATCTCGTTCTACGTCGAGCGGGCCAGCGCCGTGGCGGGCTCGCGCATCTCGGAGCTCACGATCCCGGAGGGCTCGGCCGTGATGCTCGTCGCCCGGGGTCGCGAGCTCGTCGCCGCGCGCGGGCGGACCGTGCTCGAGCCCGGCGACCACGTCTACGTGTTCACGTCGCCTGAGGACAAGGCGTTCGTCCAGCTCCTGTTCGGCCGCCAGGAGGAGGACTGATCGGTCTTCACGAGGGCACCGGGGCCGCTCGGCGTCGCTCGCCCGAGCGGGGAGCGCTAGGTCCTCGACGCGCGGATCTGATCCTCGAGCTCGTTCCGCGGCGCGTGCTGCCCGGGCACGGCCGGGAAGTGCTCGGCGAGGCGAGCGCCGCTGAGCGCGATCGCGTCCACGAAGCCCTTGCCCGGATCCCCTGCCCGCATCCCCTCGACGAGCGCCGCGACGGCCCGGTCCCAGTCGGCGCCCATCTTCTCGTGGATGCCGCGATCCCCGAGCACGACCGCCTCGCGCTCGAACAGCGAGGCGAACACGAGCACGCCCGTGCCCTCCGCGGTCCGGTGCAGCCCGTGCTCGTGGAACGCGCGCGTCGCGCGGGCACGCACCGCCTCGTCCATGGAGCGCGCGCCGACGAGGAGGCGCTCGACGGGATCCCAGCTCGCGAGCAGGGCGCCGGCGATGCCCGCCGCGAGCTGGACGAGCGGGAGCTCCGCGAGCGTGAGCGGGAGGTGGAGGCCGACCACCGCCGCCGTCGCGAGGGCGGCGAGGAGCAGCGCGCCCCGGTAGCGGGCCTCCGGGTACGCATCGCTCTTCTCGACGACCACGGGGACGAGCTGGCCGCGCGAGAGCGCCTCCGCGCGCCGGACCGCCTCGGCGATGCGCGTGCGGACGTCCTCTCCGAAGTGCCGCTCGATGGTCACCGGTCCCTCCTACCAGCGCCCCGAGGCGCCGCCGCCCGAGAACCCGCCGCCGCCGCCCGACCAGCCGCCGCCACCGCCGCCGCCGAAGCCGCCTCCGCCCCAGCCGCCGCCCATCCACGGGCCGCCTCCCCACCAGAGGTGGCGGCGCCGCCGCGGCCCGAAGCCGGAGAGGCTCCGGACGAGGAACACGACGATGAACAGGAGGATGAACGCGAGCGAGGAGAAGCGCGCCCTCGGCGCCGCGCGGCGCACCGGCTCGACGCCCGAGGGCAGCGCGCCGAGCGCGCCGAGGATCTGGACCCCGGCGTCGTACAGCCCCTCTCCGAAGCGCTTCTCGCGGAACGCGGGCACGATCGTGCCGCGGATGATCCGGGACGACTGCACGTCGGTGAGCCCACCCTCGAGCCCGCCGCCGACCTCGATGCGCACGGCGCGGTCCTCGACGGCGACCGTGACGAGCACGCCGTTGTCCTTCCCGCGGGTCCCGACCTTCCAGGCCTCCGCGACGCGCATCGAGTAGTCCTCGATGGCTTCCCCGTCGAGGGACCGGACGACGAGGTACTGGAGCTGCACCCCCGTCCCGCCCTCCACGCCGCGCGCGGCGCGCGCGAGCCCCTCGAGGCGGCGCACGTCGTCGCGCCCGAGGAGGCCGGCCTGGTCCACCACCGGCCCCGAGAGCGGCGGGATGGGCGCCTCGGCGCGCGCCGGGGCGGAGACGGAGGCGACCGCGACGAGCGCGGCGACGGCGAGGGCGCGCACGTGGCCCCGCTAGAACTTCACGGCGGGCGCCTTCTCGGCGCCCTGCGTCGTCGCGGTGAACTGCGCCTTCGGCTGCTTCTTGTACATGAGCGCGTTCGTCCAGCTCGTCGGCGGGACGGTGACGAGGTTGTTGAACTGCTGCACCTGCTCGATGTAGCGGCGCCGGGCGATCCCGATCCGGTTCTCGGTCCCCTCGAGCTGCGCCTGCAGGTCGCGGAAGTTCTCGTTCGCCTTCAGGTTCGGGTAGTTCTCGGCGACCGCGAGGAGCCGCCCGAGCGCGCTCTGCAGCGCCCCCTGGGCCTGCTCGAACCGCTTCATGTTCTCGGGCGTGAGCTCTTCGGCGCTGAGCTTCACCTGGGTGGCCTGCGCGCGCGCGTTCATGACCGCCTCGAGCGTCTCGCGCTCGTGCGTCGCGTACCCCTTCACGGTCTCGACGAGGTTCGGGATCAGGTCGGCGCGCCGCTGGTACTGGTTCTCCACCTCGGCCCACGCGGCCGTGACGGCGTTCTCGGCTTGGGGGATGGACTGGAAGCCGCAGCCCGCCGTGAGGGCGAGCGCGGCCGTGGCGGCGACGAGGCGAGGCGTCTTCATGCCCGGAAGCTAGCGCGCCCCCGCCGCCACGCAAAGGAAGTTCGCAGGGCGGGCCGCCCGGAACGGGGCGTTCACCTGTGGTCGACCGCGATCACCTTCGGCGACGAGGGGCACCAGGAGCGCACCTCGAGGACGTAGTACGAGAGCGCCCGCTCGATGTCGCTCGGGCACACGTCGCACCCACCCACCGTCGCTCCCGCGAACGAGGCAGTGGCCGCGTCGGCGTGCCACGTCCACTGGGCGTCGCAGTCGGAGCCGGCCTGGAGGTCGAGCACCGGGATCCCCGAGACCGGCTCCCCGCGCAGGAGCGCCTCGGCGCTCGTGACGAACACCTCGTTCGTGATCCAGAGCTTCACGGTCTCGCCGCACTTCTCGAGCGTCACGAAGGCGCCCCCGCCGCGCGCGGCGCACGCGCCCCCGCCCTCCGCAGCACACTGCCCGTCACTGCAGGTCAGGCCCGCTCCGCACGCGTGACCGCAGGCGCCGCAGTTCCGCGGGTCCGAGCGGATGTCCATGCAGGTGCCGCCGCAGACCTCGAGCGGCATGGGGCACGGCCCCGCATCTGCGCAGGCGGCGGCGCCGGCGAGGAGTGCGACCGCGAGGAGGAGGCGACCCATGCGCGACGCAGGGTACGCGACCCTCTCACTGAAAGGCAATGTGGCGATCCGCGGTCCGGCCGCCGTGCTCGCGCGCCGGCCCGCGCTTCCCGCGGAGAGGTCCCTCGTCTAACCTTCACCGCGTGACGCTCCCCTCTGGCTGGTCGCGCATCTACCGGGTCGTGCGCCGCATCCCGCGAGGGCGCGTCGCGACCTACGGCGAGGTCGCGCTCGCGGCGGGCAAGCCGCACGGCGCCCGGCAGGTGGGGTACGCGCTCGCCGCGCTCCGCGGCGCGCGCCACGACGTGCCCTGGCAGCGCGTCCTCGGCGCGCGGCCGCGCGGCCACGCGGCCATCTCGATCCTCGACCCGATCGGCGCGGCGGTGCAGCGGGACCTGCTCGAGGCGGAGGGGATCCGCTTCGACGAGCGCGGCCGCGTCGAGCTCGCCCGCTACGGCTGGAAGCGGCGGGCGCGCGCCACGCCCGCGCCGGGCGGACGCCGGCGCGGGGCGCGCGCGCCTCGCCGGCGAGCCCGCGGCGAATCCTGATCGGCCGCTCTAGCCGCGGCGGACCGGCGCGATCTTCCAGATCTGCTCGGCGTAGTCCCGGATCGTCCTGTCGGAGGAGAACTTGCCGGTGCGCGCGACGTTCAGGATCGCCATCCGCGTCCAGCCCTCCGGGTCGCGGTACGCCCGCTCGACCTCCTCCTGGCACGCGCAGTACGCGGCGAAGTCGGCGAGCACGAGGTAGGGATCGCCGCCGTTGAGGAGCGAGTCCACCACGGGACGGAACAGGGCCGGCTCGCCGGGGGAGAAGACGCCCGACGCGAGCGCGTCGAGGACCCCCTTCAGCCGCCGGTCGCCGCGGTAGACCTCCCACGGATCGTAGCCGCGCCCCCGGAGCGCCTGCACCTGCTCGACGGTGAGCCCGAAGAGGAAGAAGTTCTCCGCGCCGACCTCGTCGCGGATCTCCACGTTCGCCCCGTCGAGCGTGCCGATGGTGAGCGCGCCGTTCAGGGCGAACTTCATGTTCCCCGTGCCGGACGCTTCCTTGCCCGCGGTGGAGATCTGCTCGGAGACGTCCGCGGCCGGGAAGATCCGCTCGGCGAGCGACACCCGGTAGTTCTTGAGGAACCCGACGGTGATCCGCCCCTGCACGTCCACGTCGTGGTTCACCACGTCCGCGACCGAGCCCACGAGCTTGATGACCCACTTCGCGAGGGCGTAGCCGGGCGCGGCCTTCCCGCCGAACAGGTAGGCGCGGGGGTACGGCTGGTACGAGCGGTCCTCCTTGATGCGCAGGTACTCCGCGGCGACGCGGAGCACGTTGAGGAGCTGCCGCTTGTACTCGTGGATGCGCTTCACCTGGACGTCGAAGATCGAGTCGAGGTCGAGCGTGAGCCCGTTCTCCGCGCGGACGATCTCGGCGAGGCGCGCCTTGTTGTCGCGCTTGATGCGCCGGAACAGCCGGCGGAAGCCGGCGTCGTCGGCGAGGGGCTCGAGCGCGCGGAGCTTCTCGGCGTCGGTGATCCAGCCCGGGCCGATCGCGTCGGTGATCGCCGCCGAGAGGTCGGGGTTCGACTGGAGGAGCCAGCGGCGCGGGGTGACGCCGTTCGTCTTGTTGTTGAACCGCTCCGGCCAGAGCGCGTGGAAGTCCTTGAAGAGCTCGCGCTTCAGGAGCTCGGTGTGCAGCGCGGCCACGCCGTTCACCGACCGCGAGCCCACGACGGCGAGGTTCGCCATCCGGACCTGCTTCACCGGCTGCTCCTCGATGATGCTCATCCGCGCGAGCGCGCCCTCGTCGGCGCGGCTCGCGGCGCGGACGCCCTCGAGGAAGCGCCGGTTGATCTCGTAGACGATCTCGAGGTGGCGCGGCAGCACGCGCCCGAACAGGTCGACGGACCAGCGCTCGAGCGCCTCCGGCATGAGGGTGTGGTTCGTGTAGCCGAAGGTCGCGCGGCAGATCTCCCACGCCGCGTCCCACTCGAGCGCGCGCTCGTCCACGAGGACGCGCATGAGCTCGGCGATGGCGACGGCCGGGTGGGTGTCGTTGAGCTGGATCGCGACCTTGTCCGGGAAGCGCGAGAAATCCTCGTGCGTCCGGAGGTAGCGGAGCACGATGTCGTGGATGGAGCAGCACACGAAGAAGTACTGCTGCTGGAGCCTGAGCTCCTTGCCCATCACCGTGAGATCGTTCGGGTAGAGGACCTTCGAGATGTTCTCGGAGAACCCCTTGTCCTCGACGGCGGCGAGGTAGTCGCCCGCATTGAAGTCCGCGAGGTCGAGCTCCTGCGACGCGCGCGCCCGCCAGAGCCGCAGCGTGTTCACGGTGTCGTTGCGGTACCCCGCCACCGGCACGTCGTACGGCATGCCGAGCACGTGGCGCGCGTCCACCCACCGCACCCGCAGCCGGCCGCGCTCGTCCGCGCCGTGCTCGGTCCGCCCGTAGAACGCGACCGGGACGACGCTCTCCGGGCGCGGGATCTCCCAGGCGTTCCCGAAGCGCAGCCACTCCTCGGGCCGCTCCACCTGGTAGCCGTTGCGGATCTCCTGGTCGAAGATCCCGAACTCGTAGCGGATGCCGTAGCCGGTGGCCGGGTACCCGAGCGTCGCGAGCGAGTCGAGGAAGCAGGCCGCGAGCCTGCCGAGGCCGCCGTTGCCGAGGCCGGCGTCGGGCTCCTGCGAGAGGAGGTCGGCGAGGTCGAGCCCGAGGTCCTTCAGGGCGCCGCGCATCGGGTCGTAGAGCCCGAGGTTGAGGAGATTGTTCTCGAGCGCCCTGCCCATCAGGAACTCGAGCGAGAGGTAGTAGACCCGCTTCGCGTCCTCCCGGTAGTACGCCTGCTGCGTCTGGATCCAGCGGCGCATCATTCGATCGCGCACGGAGTAGGCGACCGCGAAGTAGCGGTCGAGCGCGGTGGCGCTGTGCTCGTCGGCGCCCTGCGAGTACTGCAGGTGGTCGGCGAAGGCTCGCTTCAGCGCCTCCACGTCCGTGGCGGTGCGCGCGTTCGGGACGTCCCGGGCGCGCTCGAGCGCCCGGGCCTCCGCGGGTGCGGTGCTGCCTCTCCTCGGCGGAACCATCCGTTCTCCTTGGAATCCGTCACGGCGGCGCCGCGACTCCAGTGCGCCCCCGGGCGACGCGCGACGGCCCGGAGACGCCGCGCATGATACTCGGGCGGGTCCCCGGGCGCCGCGCGACCTCCGGCGCCCACGCGCGGGCGCCCTGCGTGCTTACCCCCACCTGCCGGTCGAGCGGGTGCGCGCCGGCCGCTGTCTACGCCTTTCGAGCGAGCGCCGAGGCGAGCTCGGCATAGAGGTGGATCGCGCTCCGGATCGCCTTCTGGAAGTCGCCGAGGTGGAGGCTCTCGTTCTCGGAGTGAGCGTTCGAGGCGGGATCCTCGACGCCGATGAGGAGCGCCGGGACGCCGCCGAGCGCGTCGGCGAACGGCTGGACGAAGCCGATGGAGCCGCCGCACCCGATCGCCAGCGCCTGCCGGCCGAATCCCTTCTCGAGCGCGCGGAACGCCGCGTCGAAGGCGGGGTGACGCACGTCGGTGATCCAGGGCGCGCCCGCGGTCTCGACCTTCACGTGCACCTCGACGCCCCACGGCGCGGCGGCCTGGAGGTGCTGCACGAGCGCGTCGCGCGTCTCCACCGGGTCCATGTCCGGCACGAGCCGGATCCCCACGCGCGCCCAGGCCACGTCGTTGATGATGTTGCGCGCGTCCTTGCGCGACGACGCCTGCAGCGCGTTCACGGCGAGCGCCGGCTCCCACCAGTTCACCTCGAGGGGGTGGTTCCCGCCGAGGAGCTGCACCCCGGGCCGCAGCCGGGCCTGCTTGCGGAACTCCTCGACCGTGACGGGGAGCTGCTCGATGGCGCGCCGCTGCTCGCGCGTCATCGGCCGGACCTTGTCGTAGATCCCGCGGATGGCGATGCGCCCGTCGCGATCGACGAGCCCCGCGAGCATCTTCGCGAGCGCCATGGCCGGGTCGGGCACCGGGCCCCCCCACATGCCGGAGTGCAGGCTCTGGTCGAGCGCGCGCACCTCCACGTCGGCGGTGACGAGGCCCCGGAGCGCGATCGTCACCGAGGGCAGCCCGACGTCCACGTTGCCCGTGTCGGTGAGCACCATCGCGTCCGCGTCGAGCTTCGAGCGGTAGCGGCCGATGAAGGCGGCGAGGTGCTCGGAGCCGATCTCCTCCTCGCCCTCGATCACGATCTTGACGTTGAGCGGCATCTTCCGCGCCCCGCGCACCCAGGCGTCCACCGCGGCCGCGTGCACGAGGATGCCGGCCTTGTCGTCCGCGGCGCCCCGGCCGAACAGCCGGCCGTCGCGCTCGGAGGGCTCGAACGGCGGCGACTTCCAGAGCTCCGTCTCGCCGGGCGGCTGCACGTCGTGGTGCGCGTAGAGGAGGAGCGTGGGCGCGGCGGGATCCTCGATCCGCTCGCCGAAGACGTAGGGGTGCGCCCCCTCCACCTTCAGCACCTCGACCTTCTCGAAGCCGCGGCGCCTCAGGAGCTCGGCGACCGCGTCGGCGCTGCGCGCGACCTCGACCTCCGGGAACCCCGCGAACGAGACGCTCGGGATGCGGACGAGCCGCTTCAGCTCGTCGAGGTAGATGGCAGCGTTCTTCTCGTAATGGGCGAGCGCCAGGTCGACCGGGCTCTCCGTCATGGAGGTCTCCTCGTTGGGGATGCGGCGGCCTGCCAGCGGGCGGCCTGCCCGAGATATAAACCCGCGCATGCCCAAAGCCCTCCGTCCCCTTAGGGACGGCTCACTCGCCGTGGCGCTCGGCGTGACCCGCATCGCGCGCCTGACCGGGCTCGACCGCACCGGCGTGGAGGTGGCGAGCGCGGTGCGGCCCGGAGCGCACGTCCTCCAGGTCACGAACGGCAAGGGCGACACGTTCGAGCGCGCCGCCCAAGGCGCGCTCCTGGAGGCGGCGGAGCTGTGGGCCGCGGAGCGCGCCGAGGTGGAGGCGTGGGGCGCCGCGACCGACCTCGCCGCACATCACGGCGAGGCCGCCGTCGTGCGACCGGAGGCGCTCGCGCCGGAGCGGACGGAGCCGGGGGCGTCGGAGCTCCGCCTCGCCTGGCGCATCGGCCAGGACCTGCTCGGCGGCGCGCCCGCGCTCGTCCCGGCCTGCGCCGTCCACTGCCCGCCCGCCGGCGGGCCGCTCCTCGGCGCCGCGGTGGTCCCCTGGACCTCGAACGGCATGGGGGCGCACGAGGACCTCGCCGCCGCGCTCCTCCACGCCCTCCTCGAGGCCGTCGAGCGCGATCTGCTCGCCCGGGCCTTGCCGGAGGGCTTCACGGAGGAGGCGGTCGCGGCGCGGCTCCTCGATCGCAGCTCGCTGGCGCGGGCAGCGCCCCGGGCCGCGGCGCTCGCCGGGCGGCTCGAGGCGCGGGGGTTCCAGGTCCACCTCCTCGACGCCTCCGCGGCCGCCGACGGGCCCACCCTGCCTTGCGCCGCCGCGCTGGTCGCGGACGTCGAGCACGGGGCGGTGCCGCTGGCGGCCGGCTACGCCTGCCGGCTCGAGCCGGACGAGGCGCTCCACGCCGCGCTGCTCGAGGCCGCGCAGTCGCGCGCCACCGAGATCCACGGCGCCCGCGAGGACGTGGCGCTCGGCGACCGCCGCGCGGCGAAGGGGCTCGCCGCGCTCCTCGGCGGGACCCGGGCGCGGCGCCACGCGGGGCGGATGCCCGGCGTGCGAG